>CATPAO010000337.1 GCA_955652025.1 Casimicrobiaceae bacterium | reverse complement strand
GACGGGTGTGGGGACGGTGACGAAGGCTGTCCAGCGCCAGACGCTGACGGCGTATGTGTTATCGGGGGATTATTCCGGATCAATGGCGGGATCGATCAGCGGCTGCACCGACCCGGCCAGAAACGACCCCGCCTTCCGCGGCAGGTACGGCCTCGCGGTGACGCAGGTCGGCGACACGTCGGCCACGTCGACGTTCACGTTCGTCGATGCCAATCATAACGGCATCGTCTGCACCGGGTCCGGGCCGCTCGCCCACCTCGGCCGGCTCTACCAGATGGCCGGCACACTGGCCTGCACGGGTCCTGGACAAGATGGTGTCCCACGGCCCGTGACCATCGATTCATTCCACCCGACCGGGCAAGGTATCGAAGGCAAATTAACGACTAGCACTGCTGGTGGTTGCACCGCATCGCTTCACTTCTCCGCAGTGCTCAACGTCAACAACTGAAGCTGCCGACAGGCCAGATGATTCTCTAGTCGTCGCGTCAGCGCCGAATCGTCGCTGATCATCCTCAACGGGGAGGCGATCATGAAACGTTGCATGATGCTGTTGTCATTGACGTGGATCTTGGTTCAATCGCTGTTCGTCGTCTCTGCGGCAGCGGCGGATAGCGAGGCCGTGATGCAGGTTCCGAAGGACGGTGCCACCGCAAGCGCGATCGTTCCGCCCTCTCGCATCACACCATCGCCGCTACTGGTGGTGGATCAGAACCGATCCACCGTGGTTGATCGGATCGTGCGGAAAAGGGGCGCGGCGTTAGCGAACGCGGGAGTAGGTATCAACGCGGAGCAGCTGCGGGATCTCCTTACGGGCCTGCGTTCAGATTATCTGCTCGCCGCGAGTCTAGCCGGCACGAACGACGGCCTGCGCGATGTGATCGCCAACGCTCTTGTGTCAACTGCGGACGTAAAGCCGAGCCTGCTACACACCAAGGCTCTCGGGGATACGGCGGATGACCTGGTGTACACGCCGGTCACACCGTGTCGGATCGTGGACACACGCAGCGCCGGCGGCGCGCTGGGCTCTTTCTCCTCGCGCGACTTCAAGGTGTGGGTGAGTTCGGGCGGTTTCGGCGCCCAGGGTGGCGCGAGCACGAACTGCGGTATTCCGGCGAACCCGGTTGCCGTGGTCGTCAACATCACGGCGGTCACCCCGGCGGGAGCGGGGAATTTTATCGCCTATCCGACCGGCACTCCGAGCTTCACCAGTGTGCTCAACTACCAGACGGGCGAGAACGCGCTCGCCAACGGGGCCATCGTGCCGGCGTGCATACCCAACTGTACGAATCAGCTCACCATTGCCACCAACGGCGCGGGCGCGGATGTCGTGATCGACATCGCCGGTTATTTCAAGCCCCCGTCAGGTTCCGTGCAGCCCTCGAATATCGTCTGGGTCGCGCCGTCAGGTGGAAACTACACGACGATCCAGGCGGCCATCAATGCCGCGGCCGCCGCCGCCTCGGCGGCGCATCCGTACCTCGTCAGGATCGCACCGGGTATCTACACCGAGCAGGTGACGCTCAAGGATTTCGTCGACGTCGAGGGTTCGGGGACGAACATGACGACGATTCAATACAGCATTTCAAGTCCAACGGTCATTGCGGGTGCGGCGGCCCAGATGAGATTTCTTACGGTCATCAACACGTTCAACGGATCTGCCCCCGGGGCCAATGCGATCGCTCAAAGCAGCAACAGCGTGAACGGCGCCACGACCTTGGTGGGCGTGAACCTCGTCGCGGACGGGCCCAGCGACAACCTGGCTGTCTTTGTGACCGGCGGGTTTCTAGCGATCACCCTATCGGACGTAGAGGCCGCCCCCAGCGGCACCCAAACCACCGAGGAGGCCGGCGTCTGGGCTTCCGGAGCGACTGCCAATGTGGTGGTTCAGAACAGCAAGCTCGCTGCCTCCTCGGGATTGCCTCGACTCTCGGCGCACCAGGATTCCGGGGCACTAATAAGAATAGACAACACACAGTTGAAAGGTACAACGAGTGGTACGCCTTTGTGCTTCCAGACCTTCATTGGCTCGACCTATACGGCGGCGGCGTGTCCGTAAGTTTGGTGCCACCGAAACGAGGCCGTCGATGAAGGGCGACTGACTGACAACTGCCGTTCGATCGCTCGACGATCTGCGCCGTTCCTGTGGCATCGGGAGAAGCAGGAGTTGACGACTCTATGGCCAGGGTTGACACGGAAATCCCGACCTTCCAGAGAAAGTCATTGACGGCGATGTCTGCTTCCGAGGTAACCGAACGTCCATTAGGGGTGGCGAGTTCAACCGATCGACGCGACACCTTCTAATCTTGCGAGATGAGGAGGGATGAGCGCTTACAAACATTTGGGTGAACTGCTCGTAATTTGCTTTCGCGCTTTGCGGATCATCGCGCGGCTGAAGACGCAAAAACTCTTTCAGCCTCTCCTCGGGCATTAGGCGCAATTGCGTCTGGTAGATATCCCGCCAGCCGAACCAGTGCTTGCCGGCCTGCACCGCGACCGGCTCCCATCGATTGAGGCCGCAGTTCAGCCGGGACGGCGCCGTTCTCGGCATTCCAGTAAAGGTGTGACAGCGCTGCCCCGCCATCGGGCAGCCCGCCATCGATCACGCAGATGAGTTCCGCGAGTGTCAGCGGCAACTGTGATCCACTGGGATGGCACTCATAGTCCGGGCTGCTCTCGCCGTATTCGTCAACGATGCGTAGGCGATGCCGACTGGGAGGCGCTGCGCTCGCACGCTGATCTGATCCGCCGTGGTCGACTCGAGCGAGATGCGAGCGATCTCGATTTCGTTCTCTTCGAGCGGCGGTAAATACTCACCGCCATCGGGGCTGGAGGAATGCGACCGATGGCCTCGCGGACATCGTCGGCCAACGTGCTTGCGAACAGATCGGCTGGCAGACCGCTTCGCCCGTAGCAAGCCGGGCGCGCAACAATTCGCGGCTCGTGCCCCGTAACATGCGCCAGCGGGTGGGTTTTCAGGGGAAGCGGGCCGAAATAGGTGCGTCGGCGGTATGCCAGATCGATGCCAGAGACTGCGGGAACGGGCGGTACGACGTGAAGGGTCATCGTCGACTCCATGGGTCGGTGCCCCGTTTAGCTGCCTTGTTTATCGTCGCGGCAAGTGGGGCTAAATGACGACGTATCGCAAGTTGATGCTGCCCGCCTTGACGCCAGCTCGTCGAGTCGCGGCTTCGGTTTTGGTTACGTTGCGGGCTACAGTGCTCGCAACTCCGCCGCCAAGTGCAGGCTGGCGAAATAAGAAGGGGTGTGTGGAGATGTTATTTCAATTTTTGTGCATATTGTGAAATAACTGCATACGGGGACCAAGGAAGCTGTGGTAGCTTGAAATAGCGACCGCTAAAACTCGCCTTTATTTCAAAACATGACCATTAATTGAGATTATGGAAGCGATGCAATCCAAGGCGGGCCGGACAATCCCACAAGCCACGGGTTATCTGGCGTACGTTCCTGCCCCACTTCCACCAAGTCCTCCGAACTGGATGGGGAGACAATCAGTCTGCTTTCCCGCGCTGACCAAGCCTTAGGAAAGCTGGACGGCATCGCGACACTCCTTCCAAACCCCGATCTCTTCGTCGGGATGTATGTGCGCAAGGAAGCGCTGCTCAGCTCCCAGATCGAAGGAATCGATTCAACACTCGATGAGGTCATTCGATTTGAAGAAGGGGAGCAACCTTCGGAAGGAAAGCGACTTCACGACACTGGAGAAGTCGTCAATTACGTCCGCGCGCTGAATCATGGTATCCGGCGCCTTGCCGAGCTCCCACTTTGTCTTCGGCTGATTAGGGAAATCCACGCTGAACTCATGCACGGTTTCCGCGGAGACCGAAGAGCTCCCGGCGACTTTCGTGTTACGCAAAATTGGATCGGCCCGCAGGGAGCCAGTCTTGCGAACGCGACATTCGTTCCGCCGCCTGTTCCTGAAATGAACAACGCGCTGGATAATTTCGAGAAATTCCTGCATTAGAGGAGCGAGCACCCGGAGCGAGCGCATCATCCAGTCATTATCGAGTGCGCACTCGTGCATGCGCAATTCGAAACGATCCATCCTTTCCCGGATGGCAATGGCAGGATCGGACGATTGCTCATTGCGCTATTGCTACACGAGCGGCGCGTGTTGTCTCAACCATTGCTGTATTTGAGCCTCTACCTCAAAGCGCACCGCCTTGAATACTACGATCGCCTGACGGCAGTGCGGAAAAATGGCGATTGGGAAGGTTGGACCAAGTTCCTCCTTAAAGGGGTCGAACAGACCGCCCTTGAAGCAGTCGAAACAGCGAAGAAGGTCATCGCCTTTCGTGAGCAAGCAATTCGGACCGCAAGCTCGCTGGGTTCAACGGAGCTGAAGCTCATTGAATTTCTGTTCGGGCATCCATTGACGGACATTCAGATGGCGCAGAAACACCTCGATGTTTCATACAACACCGCAGCTGGCGCCATTTCGAAGTTGGAAAGCGCGAAACTGGTGCGCGAGACGACTGGTAAACAACGTAACCGGGTTTTTCGGTTCGCCGCCTATCTTGAGCTCTTTGAGGAACCGGCTGCACTCGGGGTGCTACCGAGTATTTGACATAGATAAACCATGGAGCGACATGGAGTATCCCGCTGTTGGTGGCGCTTGTTTAATGCTGCCACCGCGCGTCCGGCGTCGTGCCGCTCGCCGTCGTGCTCATCGCCGCGCATGAATGGGGCGAAGCCGCTGGCGATCGACGTGATCGAGGCTATCGCTGCGCCGCTGAACACTCTTGCCGCCTTGTGACACACGTTGATGTTCGCCAGTCTCTTGTGGTTGATCGGTTTCCTCGCGGTCTTCGGATTGGTGGCGGCATTGTTATGGGTGATGATCTGGTGGTTGAAGCGAGAAAACGCTCGACGACGGTCCCCTCTTGCGCGCAATTTGCTGCGTAACCCGGGCGACTCACTCCAACTTCGGCGCAGAGTTATTCACATTGCCGGCAATTTGACTCGGCATAGGCATCGGTGCCGCGTTGACGTACCTATTGACGAAGCTATTGAAGGTGCTTCAGCGCCGACGATCGCTTTACTTGGCGTTAGACGGAGAAATGGCGATCGGCCAGGAACTTAATCAACTGATGCAAAAAGGATGCTGTGTTTACCACGACTTTCCGGCGGAACATTTCAATATCGACCACGTTATCGTTGCTTCCAGCGGAGTGTTCGCGGTCGAGACGAAAGCACGCTCCAAGCAGATAACCGGCAAAGTTGCAGTGGAATGGGGGTGGCTAGAGCTAGCGCTTGCCAGACACGGAACCGAAATGCTCTTCAAACGCGGAGTACTAATAGTTCCGTTTGAGGTTCTAGCAAGTAACCCGCGCGGCAACGAACTCGTGCAATGTCTAATCGACATGGTGCCCGGATATTTCCTTAATGAGCCACATGCAGAGGATAAGAAGGCAGTTCTAGCAGGTACAAGAGCGCGGCTACCAGAAGCGGCAAGCGGAACGGAGACAGTAAGGACTTGGGCTTCAGGCGAAAGCAGCGTCAAACGCGGAGGAGCCGCTATGCTGCGATTGCGCCCTGACGATTTGCGTTCAAGGACTCCAAGACCGTAAGCACTTCTGGGATTTGCTTGGCCTTGTCAAAGAAGTAGTCCGCACCGAGTCGGTGTGCGGCATCTCGGTAAGAGGCGAACGTGTAGTTGGTGAGCACGATGCGGAGCGGCGGGTGGTCTTCGCTGTTGATTGCGATTGTCTTCAAGACATCGAAGCCGTTTCCGCCCTTCAATGTAATGTCAACGGTTACTGCGTCGGGATGCAGCGCGGCAATATCAGCAATGGCGGCCGAGGCTGTGTCCGCATGTCCGACGACGGTTGCTGCGCCTGCGGCCTCAATAAGCTCGGTCAGACCACGGAGAACTATCGGCGAGTCCTCCACCAGATAGACACTGACGTGATGGTCGTGAGGCTCCATTGACTTGCCCATTGTGCCCAATCGGCGGACACGGTATTAAAGGACGCGCGAGGTTCCGCGTTCTGTAGGAGAACCGCTACGCCCTCTGTAGGTGGCAAACCGAAATGCTGGATTACGCCCGAGGGTGGGGATCGCGGCGAGGAGCCGCTAGGACTGCGGGATGAGTGTTCCCGGCATCCGGAAGCAGGTTCACACAATGATCAGCCTTTTTCCACATCGGACGGTGGCGAGTGCACGGGCTGTGCCGTCGCCGTGGCCGTAGGCATGTCGACGTCGGGCGCCTCCGACACCCATGCGTCGAGCAGCGTATAGGCGACCGCGAGGAGCACCGGGCCGACAAACAGCCCGAGCAGACCGAACGCAAACAATCCTCCGATGACTCCCGCGAAGATAAGCAGCAACGGCAAATCCGCGCCCTTCCTGATCAGAATTGGGCGCAGGATGTTGTCGAGACTCCCCACGACGATCGTCCATATGAGCAGCGCGACGAACCAGCCCGTGTTGCCTTGCCACCATAGCCAGGCGACTGCGCCGAGGAGCACCGGCAGCGGGCCGATCTGCGCGAGCGCCAGCATGAACATCACCGCCGTTAGCACGGTCGCAAACGGCACGCCGGCGATCGCAAGACCGATGCCGCCCAGCACCGATTGCACGAACGCTGTGACCACGACGCCGAGCGCCACTCCACGGATCGCCTGGCCGGCGAGGCGCACGACCTGCTCGCCGCGTTCGCCCGCCAGGCGCCGGCCGAAACGGCGCACCCAGCGGGCCGCACCCTCGCCGGTCATATAGAGGATCGCGGAAATGACGACGGTGAGGAGGAACTGTAAGGCCACCAGACCGAAGTTCCCGACCTCTGCTACGAACCAGCTCGTGACGCGACTCGCGTAAGGTCTGACAATTTCCGCGAGTTCTTCCGGCCCCTTGTCAGCGTATTCGCGCCAAAGGTTCGCTGTCTTTTCGCCGAGGATCGGAATCTTCTCGACGAACTCGGGCGGTTGCGGAAGCTTCACATCGGAAAGCCGATGGGCCCAGTCGACAATCTCGCCGGCGTTGGCGACAATCGTCCCGATCGCAGCGGAGAGCGGTATGATGAAGATGAGCAGCAGTGCCGCCGTCATGACGGTAGTAGCGAGCCAGCGCTTGCCCCACAGACGCGCCTGGAGCATGCGCAGGACCGGCCACGTAGTCACGACGATCATCGCGGACCAGATCGTCGCCGCGAGGAAAGGCCGCACGATCCAGAGCGAGGCGGCGATGAGCCCACCGATGATGAGAACCGCGAGGACGGTGCGGGTGAGGTCGCGTCGGAGGTCCTGTTCCATCTTCGCGTCGGGAAATTTTTTGGATGTTACCCCACGCGGCTAGTTCAGAGTGGCCACAGCGCCGTCAATACGCTGGTGCGCTCCGTCTGCGCATCCTCGGAAGCAAAACCACAGGACGAGCTTTGGTCCGCCGTCCAGACCCCGGCTATTGCGCAGCCGAATCCCATCGTTGCCCTGGCCGTTGCGGGCATGAACGATGTGAACAGACGACCTGGGCAATCAGGCATCGCCCGACCCGATCTACATCGTCGACGACAGCAGCAAGACCGGCAATCTCTATAGCCTATACGTCCAGGACGAATGGCGGCTGGCACCCACATTCACCCTGAACTACGGTCTTCGCTTCGATCGCGTCGCCGCGTTCACCCGCGAGCAGCAATGGAGCCCGCGCGTGAACGCTTTGTGGAAGGTAACCGCCGCGACGGCGGTGCACGCCGGCTACTCACGTTACTTTACGCCTCCGCCGCAGGAGTTGGTGGCGCAGTCGTCGATCGATCTCTATGCCCATACGACGAATGCCCCGGAGATACCGGTATCCGATCCCGTGCGCGCGGAACGCACGAATTACTACGATGTCGGCATCACCCATGCCATCACGCCCGGACTGACGGTAGGGCTGGATGCGTATTACAAGCAAATCACCAATCTCCTCGACGAGGGGCAATTCGGCCAGGCGCTGATCCTGACCCCGTTCAACTATGCGAAGGGTTACGCAGAGGGCGTGGAGGTGTCGAGCACGTATACCGATACCCTTTGGAGCGCCTACCTGAATTTTGCCGTTGGGAGGGCCAAGGGTAAGGACATCGTGTCGGGCCAGTCGCTGTTCCGCGCCGATGTGCTCGCCTATATCGCCGACCATTACATCTATCTGGACCACGATCAACGCTATTCGATCACGGGCGGTGTGTCGCGCCGCTTCGGTGACACGCGAATCAGCGGCGATCTGCTCTATGGAAGCGGCCTACGACGCACCCCCGATGGAGCGCCGCCCAACTCCGGCAAGTTGCCGAGCTACGCGCAGATGAACCTCGCGCTCACGCACTTGTGGAAAGCAACCCCTGCCGGTGCGGTCGAGGGACGACTCGCCGTCATCAATCTGTTCGACGCGAGCTATCTATTGCGCGACGGGACTGGGGTCGGTGTCGGCGCGCCGCAGTACGCGTCGCGGCGAACCTTTTACGCGGGGGTGGCGACTCGGTTCTGAGACGCGTCAGCGGAGTCGAGGAGACTCTGGCGAGTCCGCGCTATGAAACGCCGCACCTGGCCCAGCCGCGCGGGAAAGAAGCGCCTTCGTAGCGATATGCGTTCCGCACGCGCGCGTGAGCATGGGCACTAGGCAAGTCGATCGCAAACTCAGTACTCCCGAATCGTCGCATCGTGTCGCGTCGATCGGACTGGACCCGGCGGCCTGCGGCACGCATTCGCTGCATTGCACGAGAGCCACGTTGATCTACCGACGAACCAGAAATCTCGGTGCCGTTCAGCTACTGCTCGGGCACACGAAGCTCGACTATCTCCCGTGCCGGACTATGTCCCGACGTTGCCGTGCCGCCTGAGCTGTCGCGGGTTGACGCCCACCGCGCTGGACATAGCAATCCTTCTTGCCAGGCACTTCCGCCTGCGGAGAGAACATCTATATAGCAACAATCCTACGACAGTGCTGGTTTGCTCGTTCGCTGCGCCGTCGGTCCGTTGACGGTACATCTCGACGCGTTCGTCGCCTCACTGATCAAGAAGCAGGACTGCCGACTATGTCCAGCGTCGTGCAGGCCAATCATCGGCGGTCG
>CATPAO010000336.1 GCA_955652025.1 Casimicrobiaceae bacterium | reverse complement strand
GCTCCCGATCAGCGAACAGCGTAAAAACATGGCTATACAAATCATGCTTCGCGTTGAATCTGTTAAATGCTGACCCCCGAATCGGGATCGGAAATCCCGATTCCCACCGAGTCCTTCTCGCGCCATGCGCGGCGCGTTCTAGACGAACGAATCGAGCGCGAAGTCCGCCAGTGCCTCGATAATCGCCGGGTCCTCGCCGGCCGCCGGCACGATCTCGAAGGCGACTCCGGGTACCGCGGCGCGCGCCGCCTCGACCTGGAGCGGGAAATCATCGCGCAAATGCCCACCGCGGCCAAAGAACAGCGGCACGATGCGAACCCGGTCGATACCGCGCGACGCTAGAGCACGCGCCGCGGCCGTCAGGTTCGGCGACATGTGTTCGAGGTAGGCCAGCATCGCCGGCAGGTCCGGCCGTCGCTCGTGAAGACGCGATAGCAGTCGCTCGAACGGCTCGGCCCAACGCGGATCGCGTGCGCCATGAGCATAGAGGATGAGGCCGGAACCGGGCATCGCCCATTATAGGAGCGCCTAGCTGGCGTCCGGCCCAGTAGCGCCCCTATATCGCCATCGGAAATATCCGGATAGCGATTGATTCCTTTGAATCATTTCGGCGGTCCCGTATCTTCGGACTCAGACGGGTAACCGCTATGTATCGTTACGACTCCTTCGACCATCGCATTGTCGCCGAACGCGTCGCGCAGTTTCGCGACCAGACGCGCCGTTTCCTCGCGGGCACCCTCTCGGAGGACGAGTTTCGGCCGCTGCGGCTGCAGAACGGCCTGTATATCCAGAAGTACGCGCCGATGCTGCGGATCGCGATTCCGTACGGCCTGCTGTCGTCTCGACAATTGCGTGCGCTCGCGCGGATCGGCCGGAAATACGATCGTGGCTACGGGCATTTCACGACGCGCCAGAACCTGCAATTCAACTGGCCCAAGCTCGAGGACGTTCCCGACATCCTGCACGAGCTCGCGCAGGTCGAAATGCACGCGATCCAGACGTCGGGCAATTGCGTTCGCAATATTACGACTGACCATTTCGCGGGTGCCTGCGGCGACGAGGTCGTCGATCCGCGGCCGTACAGCGAGCTGGTCCGGCAATGGTCGACGCTCCATCCGGAGTTCGCCTATTTGCCGCGCAAGTTCAAGATCGCGATCAGCGCCGCGACCGTCGATCGCGCCGCGATCCAGGTCCATGACATCGGCTTGCAGATCGTCGCCAATGCCGCAGGCGAAATCGGCTTTCGCGTCCTCGTCGGCGGCGGGCTTGGCCGGACGCCGATCGTCGGGCACGTGATCCGCGAGTTTCTGCCACGCGCCGAGATCCTCAACTACCTCGACGCGATCCTGCGCGTCTACAACCGTTTCGGTCGACGAGACAACAAGTACAAAGCGCGGATCAAGATCCTGGTCAAGGAGAGGACGCCGGAAGTCTTCGCGCGCGACGTCGAGGCCGAATGGGACCGGCTCAAAGGCGGGCCGGCGACGGTGCCCGACGCTGAAATCGAGCGTCTGACTGCCCACTTTCCGGGACCCGCCTACGAGCGCTTCGCTGGCGACGAGCCCGGTTACAAATCGGAACTCGCCGACAATCGTGCGTTCTCGAATTGGGCGCAGCGCAATGTCCATCACCACAAGGTCGCCGGCTACGCAATCGTCACGTTGTCGCTCAAGAAGACGGGTGTCCCGCCGGGCGACGTGACCTCCGACCAGATGGACGCGATCGCCGAGCTCGCCGACCACTACAGCTTCGGCGAGCTCACGGTGTCGCACGAGCAGAACCTGATTTTTTCCGATGTTCGCCAAGCCGATTTGTTCGCGCTGTGGACCGAGCTTAAGGCGCTGGGCGTCGCGACGCCCAACATTGGACTGTTGACCAATATCGTCTGCTGCCCGGGCGGCGATTTTTGCTCGCTCGCTAACGCGAAGTCGATCCCGATCGCCGAGGCGATTCAGCGGCGCTTCGATGACCTCGATTACCTGCACGATATCGGCGAGCTGGATCTCAACATCTCCGGTTGCATGAATGCCTGCGGTCATCACCACGTCGGCCACATCGGTATCCTCGGCGTCGACAAGAATGGCAGCGAGTGGTACCAGGTGTCGATCGGCGGCACCCAGGGAAACGACACCGCGCTCGGCAAGGTCATCGGACCCTCGTTCGCGGCGGACGAGATGCCGGGCGTCGTCGCGCGACTGATCGACACCTATGTCGAGCATCGGCACGAGGACGAGCGCTTCGTCGATACGGTCCATCGACTCGGCATCGAGCCGTTCAAGGAGCGCGTGTATGCCGCAACTCATTAAAGATCGCGCCGTCGTCGCCGATCCCTGGACGCTGTTGCGCGAAGCCGGAGCGCCGGATACGGTCCCCGCGTCCGGCGGCGTAATCGTGCCACTGGCGGCGTGGGCCGCACACCGCGAGGCGTTCGCCGCACGGGGCGACGTCGGCGTCTGGCTCGCTCCCGCCGACGATCCGGCCGCGCTCGCGGCAGACGTCGCGACGCTTCTCCTGATCGCCGTCGATTTTCCGCAATTCACCGACGGTCGCGGCTATTCGACCGCGCGGCTGTTGCGCGAGCGCTTTGGCTTCACCGGCGAATTGCGCGCGATCGGCGACATTCAGCGTGACCAGTTGTATTACCTCGCGCAGTGCGGATTCAACGCCTTCGAGTTGCGTGATGGCCGCAGCGCCGACGACGCGCTCGCGGGGCTCGCGGTGTTCAGCGACGGCTACCAGCTCACGCATGCGCGCACGCCGTGGTTCCGTCGACGCGATACGGCCGCCGGACGCAGCGACTTCCGCTTCCCCTGCGATTGATGGCGTTGGACACGAAATTTGCGGCCGCCGCCGCGGCTGCCGCGACCGATTGGTTGCGCCGCGCCGCCAATGAGCATGCGCCGGTCGCGCTCGCGTCGAGCTTCGGCGCCGAGGACATGGTCCTGATCGACTTGATCGCCAAGGCGGCGCTGCCCATCGGCGTGCTCACGCTCGACACCGGCCGCCTGCCCGAGGAAACGCACGCGCTGATCGATCGCGTGCGTAAGGTCTACGGGGTCGTGGTTGACGTCTATCTCCCGGCCACGGACGTAGTCGAGTCGTTCGTCCATGCGCATGGCGTCAACGCGTTCTACGAGGGCCAGGCGTTGCGCGAGCGCTGTTGTGCCATTCGCAAGTCCGAACCGCTCGCTCGCGCGCTCGCCGGCAAGCGGGCATGGATCACCGGATTGCGGCGGAGTCAGTCGATCGCGCGGCGCGAAGTGGCGCTGGCCGAATTCGACGCGACGCACGGCATCGCGAAATTCAATCCGCTCGCCGACTGGTCGCGTGACGACGTCTGGTCGTACCTGAAAACGCATCGGGTGCCGTACAACGCCCTCTTCGACCGCGGCTACGCGAGCATCGGCTGCGCGCCGTGCACGCGCGCCATCGAGCCGGGCGAGGACGAGCGCGCCGGGCGGTGGTGGTGGGAAGACGCTACCGGGAAGGAATGCGGCATCCATCGCCGTCCGGGCGTGGTGTCGATCGTTCCAGTGGAGGTCCAATGAGCGCCGCCGGGCCGTCCCAAGGCGCGAATTACTCCCCCGCTGCGGGCAGCGCAGCGGCACGAGCCGCAAGCGTGGGGGTCCAATGAGCGGTCTCGCCGAGCTCGTGGCGTGGCCCGACGAGGAGGCCGTTGTCGCCCGCGTTGCGATGGAGCCGAACCATTTGGATTGGCTCGAGGGCGAAGCCATACACATCCTGCGCGAAGTCGCCGGACAGTGCGCGCATTCCGCCCTCCTCTTCTCGGGCGGCAAGGATTCGCTCGTGCTGTTGCGCCTCGCCGAGAAGGCGTTCCGACCCGGCGCCTTTCCGTTTCCGTTGCTGCACATCGACACGGGCCACAATTTTCCCGAAGTGATCGCCTTCCGCGACCACCGGGCCGCGGAGCTTGGCGAGCGCCTGATCGTGCGCTCGGTCGAGGATTCGATCGCCGCGGGACGCGTTGCGCTTCGCGATCCAATGGAAAGCCGCAACCGGCATCAATCGATCACCCTGCAAGACGCGATCGCGGAGTTTGGATTCGACGCGCTGATCGGCGGGGCGCGCCGCGACGAGGAGAAGGCGCGCGCCAAAGAGCGGATCTTTTCGTTCCGCGATGCATTCGGCCAGTGGGATCCGAAAAACCAGCGTCCGGAATTGTGGAATCTCTACAACGCGCGCGTTCACAAGGGCGAGCACGTGCGAGTGTTCCCGATCAGCAACTGGACCGAGCTCGACGTCTGGCAGTACATCGCGCGCGAGCGCCTCGAAGTGCCGTCGATCTATTTCGCCCATCGGCGCGAGATCGTGCGCCGCGGCGGACTGCTGGCGCCGATCACGCCGTTGACGCCGGCACGCGGCGGCGAACGCGTGGAAACGGTGTCGGTGCGCTTTCGCACCGTCGGCGATATCACCTGCACGGCGCCGGTCGCATCGGACGCGGCGCACGTCGGCCAGATCATCGCCGAGACGGTCGCGACCGACGTCACCGAGCGCGGCGCAACGCGCCTCGACGATCAAACGAGCGAAGCGTCGATGGAACTGCGCAAGAAGGAAGGCTATTTCTGATGGCCGCGCGCGAGACGCTCGACGTCGTCGATCACGGTGTGCTG
>CATPAO010000335.1 GCA_955652025.1 Casimicrobiaceae bacterium | reverse complement strand
TCTCGATGCTCCGCACGCAGGACGAAGCGTACAAAGTTGCGCAATTGGGGGGCCACAGGATGACGCCGCTGTCCGCGTTCTATCACGCGACGCTGGGCGGCGCGCGCGCGCTCTATCTGGACGACCGGATCGGCAATTTCGCTCGCGGCAAGGAGGGTGACTTCATCGTCCTCGATCCCGCGGCAACGCCGCTGATCGAGCGCCGGATGAGAAATGCCGAGACATTGCCGGAGCGGCTGTTTGTATTGATGATGCTGGGCGACGATCGCGCGGTCGCGGCGACTTACTTGATGGGGATTCGTCAGACCGTTTGACGCACGCCGTGGAACAATCGCGCGCCGCCGGTGTTCACAGCCGGATCGCCGCCTCGCCGGCGGCCTTGGAGAAACCGATGTCGAAATTCAAGATCCTGCTGATGCTCGTCGCGTGCGTGGTCGCCGGCGCCGCCGACGCCCAAACCAACGTCTGCGTGCGCGGAACGATCACCTCGATCGACGGCACTGTGATGGCGGTGAAATCGCGCGACGGGCGCGATTTGAAGCTCGCGCTTCCGGACAACGTCTCGGTCGCCGTCGCCAAGGCCATCAAGTTCGAGGACATCAAAAAGGGCGACTACGTCGGGGCCACCACCGTGCTCGGCACCGACGGAACGCTGACGGCGCTCGAAGTGCATTACCTCCCACCGACCGTGCCGGAGGGCCACATCCCGTGGGATCTCCAGCCAGGGTCGATGATGACCAACGCCAACGTAGGCTCGATCGTCACCGCCACCGGCAGGCGTCAATTGACGCTCCAATACAAGGGCGGCTCCCAGACGATCGCCGTTCCCGAGAGCGCGGCGCTCGTGCGCGCGGAACCCGGCACGCGTGCCGACCTCAAGCCCGGCGAATACATTTTCGCGGGCGCGCAAGTCGGCGCGGACGGCACGATGACGGCGCCGCGTATCCAGGTCAGCAAGGATGGCGTCCGGCCGCCGCAGTAGATCAATGCGTGCTGCCGATTATCCCCACAGCCGCTTCGCGCCATCCATCCCCGGCCAGCGACCCGTCGCGCCGCGTCGGGCTTGCTTAGAGGCTCCTTAGCAGCGCAAGCATCCGCTCGAACGTCTTGCCGTACGGCGGATACAACAATTTCGCGGCCGATGCGCGCGATTGCGTGAAGACCGATTTCTCGTGGCTAAATGTGACAAAGCTCCGTTCGCCATGATAGGCGCCGCTGCCGGACGCGCCGACGCCGCCGAACGGCAAACCCTCGTGCACGAAATGCCACAGTGTATCGTTGACAGTCACGCCGCCCGCCAGCGTCTCGCGCAGCACGCGCTCGCGTCGCGCCGCGTCGCCGCCGAAAAAATATAAGGCGAGCGGGTGCGGCCGCGCGTTGATCGTCGCGATCGCGTCGTCGAGAGTCGCGTACGTCTCGATCGGCAGCAACGGGCCGAAGATCTCCTCGCGCATGATCGCCATGTCGGCCGTCGCGCCGACGACGAGCACCGGACCGAGCGCACGCGTCGTCGCATCCGCCGGACCCAGCGTGACGATTCGTGCGCCCTTGGTGCGCGCGTCGTCGATGAGATGCGCAAGCCGCGCGTAATGCCGGTCGTTGACGATCGTCGTGTAATCGGGGTTCGCCGCGAACGACGGGTACAGACGCGCGACGGCGGCGCCGATCGCGGCGACGAACGCGTCGACGCGATCGGCCGGCACGAGCGCGTAGTCCGGCGCGATGCACGTCTGGCCCGCATTCAGGAACTTGCCGACCGCAAGACGCGGCGCCGCGAGCGCAAAGTCGGCGTCGGCGTCGATCAGCGCGGGTGACTTCCCGCCCAGCTCGAGCGTGACGGGTGTCAAGTTTGCCGCCGCCGCGAGCGCGATCTTGCGACCGACCGCAGTCGAGCCGGTGAAGAACAGGTGATCGAACGGCAGACGCGCGAACGCCGCACCGACGTCCGCGTCTCCGGTCACGACCGCGAACTCGTCCGCGCGAAAGGCGGCGCCCACCAATTGTTGCAACAGCGCGGACGTCGCCGGCGTCAGCTCCGACGGCTTGAGCATCACCCGGTTCCCCGCGGCAAGCGCGCCGACCACCGGCGCGAGCGCGAGTTGCACCGGATAATTCCAAGGACTGATGACGCCGGCCACGCCGAGCGGCTGCCGGACGACGCGCGACGATCCCGGCAGCAGTTTAAGCGGCGTCGCCACGCGGCGGGAACGCATCCAGCGCCGCAAATTGTGCATTGCATGGCGCGCCTCGGCCGTCACGACGTACAACTCGGTGAGCCGCGTCTCGTGCGTCGATCGGTGACCGAAATCGCGGTCGACCGCGGCGCACAGTTCTTTTTGGTGCTGGTCGACGAGGTCGAGCAGCCGCGACAGCCGGTCGCGCCGCGCCGCGTACGTCGGGTAACGCTCGCACTCGAACGCCGCACGTTGTGACGCGAATAGCCGCTCGGCGTCGACGACCGGCGTTGCCCGCGAAGGATCGGCCGGCGCGTTCATCCTCGTCTAATGCGCGACAGCGGACTCCGCAGCGGCGGGGAGAGCCGGCCCGCCCAACGCGGCGATGACGCCCAACAGGATTCGCGCGAGCGCCGAAGGCATCATGCGGCCACTATACGAAGGCGGCGCCGGTCGCGCGGCCGAACGCCCGTTGCGCCTCCCGCGCCGCGGCAACGAATGGGGCAGCCCGCACAAAACCGTGCGTCAACGTCGGCGTCTCGACGCAAGTCGTTGCGACCCCGGCCTGCGTCAAGACCTCCGCATAGCGGGCGCCTTCGTCGCGCAACGGATCGAGTGCGGCGACGACGACGTGCGCACGCGGCAGCCCCGCGTGCGTGGCCGCGCGCAGCGGCACCGCGCGCGGGTCGCGCGTGGAGAGATCGCGGAGGTAGTGGCGCCAATATTCGATCATGTCGGCGCGCGTGAGTGACGGAGTCACCGCATGGCGCAGGTAACTTGCGGTCTCGAATTCGGGCGCGATGACCGGATAGACCAATAACTGAAACGCGATCGCCGGCCGGCGACGCTCGCGTGCCTCCAATGTCACGCTTGCTGCAAGATGCGCACCGGAGCTGTCGCCGCCCACCGCCAGCCGCGTCGGGTCGATATCCAGCATTTTCGCGTTGACCGCGACCCATTCGCACGCCGCATAGGCATCGTCGTTCGGCGCGGGAAACGGGTTCTCCGGCGGTCGCCGGTAATGGACGCTCGCCACGACGATCCGCGCATCGTCCGCGAGCGCGGCGCACGCGCCGTCGTGCGTGGACACGCTGCCGGCGATCCACCCGCCGCCGTGAAAGTAGACGAGCACCGGAAGCGTGCCCGGCGCGGGACGATAGATGCGAACGAGAATCTCACGCCCGGGTAGCGCGATCCAATGATCGCGTCGGGCGATGCGATCCGCCGGTGCGGGAAAGCGCTCCGCGATCGCTTCCATTCGCGTCCGTCGCGCAGCGACGTCGAGTTGCGCGGGCAGCGGTAATTCCCGCGCGACGCGCTCGTTGTAGGCAGCAAGCTCGGGGTCGATCGGCATACAGTCCGACTATGGCCGAACTGCATGCCGATGCCAAGAGGCGTTACGCGGTTCGTGCCATGCGCGGCGGACGCAGCACGGCCGCCGTCCCCGCGACAATCAGCGCCGCGCCGGCCAGCATCGGCAGCGTGACCGTCTCGCCGAGGAATATCACGCCCCACACAATGCCGAGCGCCGGCATCAGGAACGTGACCGTCATCGCGCGCGTCGGGCCGACGTCCGCGATCAACCGGAAGTACAGCAGGTACGCCACCGCGCTGCCCAGAAGCGACAGCGCGAGCATGTTGGCGATGTCGACGGGACCGATCGACTGCGGTGCCGGCGCGAACGCGGCGTCCGGTGCGATCGGCCCGGCGCGACTCACCAGCGCGACACCCGCCGCACCCGCCAGGAGCCCACCGAGCTTGGTCGGCGTCAACGACTCGGCAAGCCACGCGGCGGCGGCGAGCGCACCGAACATCGGGGTCGCCGCGTTGAGCGTCACCAAATAGGATGCCGGAAGATGCAGCGCCGCGTACGCGAACAGGAGGAACGGCAGCGCGGAGTTCAGCACGCCGACGAACAGGTACGCGCGCCAGTGGCACTTGACGTCGGCGTCGAGTCGCACAATCGCAAACCAGACGACGAGCGCAACGCCGGCGATCGACGTACGCAGCATCGACGTCCACACGGGCCCGAGCGTGGGCACGAGCACGCGCAGGAACACGAACGACAGACTCCAGATCGTCGTCAGCGCGGCGAGCCGTACGATGTCGGCCCGACGCATATCAAGCCGCACGCCGCGCGATCGCAGGCGCCGCACGCTCCAACGCGAGCAACGCGCTCTTGCGCTCGACTCCGCCCGCATACCCGGTGAGCGAGCCGTCTGCGCCGATGATGCGATGGCAGGGCACGACGATCGACAGCGGATTGCGTCCGGTCGCGGCGCCCGCTGCGCGCGCGCTACCCGGATGGCCCGCGCGCGCGGCGAGCTCGGCATAGGTGATCGTCGCGCCGAACGGAACCATGGCGATGGCGTTCCACACGGCGCGCTGGAACACCGTTCCCGACGGTGCGAGCGGCAGCGTGAATTGCGCGCGCGTTCCGGCGAAATATTCGGCGAGCTGCGCCCGCGCGGCCGCAAAAGCCGGCAGGCGGTCGTCTTCGCGCCACGTCGGCAGGTCGGCCGGCAGGTGCTTCTGGCCGGCGAAATAGATACCGCACAGCGCGCCGCCGGCCGCGGCCAGCAGCATGTTGCCGAGCGGACTCGACATCCGGTGAAGCACAATCGACGTTTTCATGACATTCCTTTCCATAAGTGCATGACGGCATACGCGCGCCACGGACGCCAGGCCTCGCTACGCGCGAGCGCGCGCGCCGGGCGCGTCTCTTTCATCGCTTTGAGGACGACCAGATCATTCTCAAGAAATGCGTCGGGCCAGCGGAGCGCGCGGAGCGCGATGTAGTTCGCGGTCCACGGTCCGATGCCTGGCAACGCCGTCAGACGCTCGATCGTCGCGTCGACGTCGCCGCCCGGACCGAGATCGATGTCGCCGCGTGCGACCGCGGTGGCAAGCGCAACCAAAGTTCGCGCGCGCGACGACGGCATTCCGAGGCACGCGATCTCGCTTTGCGTCAACGCGGCGACCCGTGTCGCTGTAGGAAACAGCATCGCCGGCGCGCCTTTATGTGCGACCGCATACGGTGTCCCGACGGCGTTCACCAGACGTCCGAGCAACGTCCGCGCCGCACGCACTGTGATCTGTTGGCCGACGACCGCACGCACGGCGAGCTCGAAGCCGTCGCAGGTGCCCGGCACGCGAAGTCCCGGATGCGCGGCGGCCAGATCGCCCAACCGACCCGCGATTTCATCCGGATCGCAGGCGAGATCGAATGCATGCTTGACGCGCCCGAGCACGAGCGGGACGACGCGCGCAAACGACGCCGACAGTGACACGGCAAGCGCGGCCTTGCGCGGAGTCCGGCGAACTTCGATCCAACCCGCGTGCGTCGCCCCGCGATGCTCGAACGCGAGCGTGCGCCAATACGATTGGGCAGTCACGCGCTCGACACCGTCGATCGCGCGGTCACGCAAGAATTCGAGCAGCGCGTCGAATGCGTACGGCGGCCGGTAGGCGAGCTCAAAGTCGAGGCTGTCCGGCAGCGCGGTGGGCGCCGCCGCCTTGCGCAATTGCGACGGCGGTATCCGGTAGCGCGTCTTGAACAGCGCGTTGAAGCGGCGCAAGCTTTGGAACCCGCTTGCGAGCGCGATTTCGGTGACCGGCAGCGCGGTGTCGGTTAGCAGGCGCTTCGACAGCAGCAACCGTTGCGTTTGCGCGTATTCGACCGGCGCGACACCGAACTCGGCGAGGAAGACGCGACGCAAATGGCGCCCCGTCACGCCGACACGCGCAGCGAGATCGTCGATCCCGGCCTCCTCGAGCGCGCCGCCCTCGATCAGATCGACTGCCGCTTGTGCGAGACGCGCCGTCGCATCGACGCTCGCATTGCCCGGCGCGAGTTCGGGGCGGCAGCGCAGGCACGGCCGATAGCCTTCGACTTCGGCGGCCGCCGCGCTCGGGAAGAAATGGCAATTCTCGCGCCGCGGCGTGCGCACCGTGCATACTGGGCGGCAATAAATGCCGGTCGACGAAACGCCGACGTAGAAACGACCGTCGAAGCGGGAATCGTGCGTCGAAAGTGCGCGGTAACAGCTGTCGGCATCGAGGTTCATGCCGGCATTATGCGTCGCCGGCCGACCTTATACTCGCCGTTTTCGGACCTGGTATCCGGATCCGCGCGGGCCCGTCGCGTATGCGAGCACCCACGATCGCCGGAACTTGCGCATAATCTCGGCGTTGCGCGTATTCGCGTCACCATGCCCTACTCCGGAGCCTTGCAATGATTCGCGCCATGCCACGCCTCGCCCTCGTTCTGTTCCTGTGCGCCTCCGCCACCACTGCCGGCGCGCAAGACAAACTCACGTTCTCGACCGACTGGCTCGCCGAAGCGGAGCATGGCGGCTACTACCAGGCGCAGGCGAACGGCACCTACAAGCGGTACGGCCTCGACGTCACGTTGAAGTCTGGCGGCCCGCAGGTCAACGGCCTGCAGCTTCTGGCCGCCGGGCAATTCGACGTCGTCATGGCTGACGCATTGCAAGTCATCTCCGCCG
>CATPAO010000334.1 GCA_955652025.1 Casimicrobiaceae bacterium | reverse complement strand
GGCGATTTATTGCAGGTTGAATCGTACATATCGCAAGTTGCGCGATGTCACCTGCCTGACACGTTGTTTTGGCAACATTGGACCTTCCGCGCCTACTCACGGTCTGCTTTTTCTACAAACGTTTCAAACAGGTTGTATTCCACACCTGGCTCGCATGACGGTGGCCGACCGGCAGATGTTCGGTCCCGCTCGTCAGTTGGTGCGATTATTCCGTTGCGCTGAACCTGCAGTCATGCGATTTTTCGCATTGGCGCGCCCGCGTCGTCGGAGGGGCGTAGACCGGAAGAATTCCCTCGGTCGCTCCAGAGCAAATGAATCCAACCGTCCCGCCACTCTCCACAGCAGTCGGAGACACGGCAATATGACACGGCAATATATTCCGCCTTGGGGTGATGCGGTCTCGCGCGTTGCCCGCGAATCTTCTCAAATCGAGGCATGTAACTTGCTGACTCCAGCAGTCCACGCTTGACGTTTGCACAATGAATTCAGGATGCTCCGTCGGGCCGACAATGGCGCATTTGCTCGATTCGAAAGACTAACTTGCACAAAATGAACGACGTGCGGCACAGAGTTGAGAAATCGGTTGCGTTTTCGAATCGGCTGCGGCCCCTATTCGCAGCCAAGACCGTCGTGCCCGCGTGATGGAATTCGCGTGAACGGGATTTTCCGTCAAGGCATCGCGGCCGCGACGCTGCTGCAGCTCGTCGCGGACCTGTCATGGCTGTTCGTCGCCGGCGTCCTGGTCATCCGCTTCAACGAGCGGTTCGCGATTCCCGTCGACAGCATCGTGGTTCCCGCGCTTCTGTTCGCCGTGGTCATCGTCGTGCTCAACCTCGCGTTCGGCATGTACCACCGTGCGGACAAGCTGACGTCCTCCACCTATCTCGTCCGCACGCTGCTCGTGCCGGCGATCGGCGTTCCGCTCGCCTACGTGATCGCCAACACGCTTCCTACCGGACGGCTCCTGCAGGACAACCTCGGGACAGCGGTACTGGTCGCGATCGGTGGGTTGCTGCTGATACGTCATACGGTGGTGCTGCCGCTGCTGGCGAATTTGGTGCCGCATCGCGTTCTCGTGCTCGGCACCGGCCCGGAAGCACGGCTCGTCGAGGCGTCGCTTTCCGCGGCCAATCTGCCCGGCATGAACCTGGTCGGATTCTTCGCGCTCGATAAGGTCCATGATATGGCGGTTTCGCCGCAGCGCGTGATCGCGCGCGGTGGTCCGCTCGAGCAGGCGGTGCGGCAGTTGCGCATCAACGAGATCATCGTCGCGGTGCGCCAGCAACGGGGCGGCGTCCTGCCGCTCCGCTCGTTGCTCGATTGCCGTCTCGACGGCGTCCGCGTCACCGATCTGTCGCGGTTTTTCGAGCGCGTGCACGGGCAGGTCCCGATCGAATCGCTGAAAGTCAGCTGGCTGATCTATGGCAACGGCTATCGGCAGAACTGGCGCCGCACGTTCATGAAGCGCGTTTTCGACATCATTGTTGCCGCGATGCTGCTCGTGCTGACGTTGCCGATCATGGCGCTTGCCGCCGCGCTGATCATGCTCGAAGACGGACGGCCGATCATCTACCACCAGGGGCGCGTCGGTGCGCGAGGCAGGGCGTTCACCGTGCTCAAATTTCGAAGCATGGCGCGAAACGCCGAAAAGGACGGAAAGGCGAGTTGGGCGCTCGTCAACGACGCGCGCATCACGCGTATCGGACGCTTCCTGCGCCGCACGCGCATCGACGAGCTGCCGCAGCTCGTCAACGTTCTCAGGGGCGAGATGAGCTTCGTCGGCCCGCGTCCGGAACGGCCGGAATTCGTCGCGATGCTGACCGAGCAAATCCCGTTCTACGCGGTGCGGCACAGTGTCAAACCGGGGCTGACCGGATGGGCGCAAGTGCGCTACTCTTATGGTGCGACGGTCGAGCAGTCGGTGAAAAAGCTGGAATACGATCTCTACTACGTCAAAAATCACACGCTCGTCCTGGACCTGGTCATTCTGCTCGAAACGGTCCGCGTCGTCCTTCTCGGTGAGGGCGCGCGGTGACGGGCGAAGGTCCGGGCCGGATGAGGTCGGCCTGTTTAAGGGCGATGCGCGCTGTCCGGCGCCGCTGATCGCGCACCCTTCGGCGCGGACTTCGCGCCAAGCTGCTCAAATTCGAAATGATCGCCGGGCCGAAGGTGGGCCGGCTTGGGTCTTTTCACTCCTAATGCATCGCCTTTGACCTGTGACAGAAGCTTTTTTCGCCACCGCCACCACCTGGAGCTACGGGATCGCGCTCGCGTCGTATGTCGCGTTCGCGGGACGGATGGCGCTCGGCTGGCGAAGGAGTGCGCGGGCCTCGATGCTGGGGGCCACGATCCTGGCTACGGCGGTTTGGGCCGGCGCTTGATTGCCGTCGCGGTGGTGACCACACCGGCCAGGCTTGCGATCGCCGATGCCGCCGACGCGCTGCGGTATGCAACCTGGTTCGTGCTCGTCGGGAGTCTTTTGCATGGCAATGCCGCCGGTGGAGCGATGAAGGCGCTCAGTCGCGT
>CATPAO010000333.1 GCA_955652025.1 Casimicrobiaceae bacterium | reverse complement strand
GTCCTGCGCCTCGCAGCGATAGCGCGCCACCTCGGCCGGCATCTTCGGCTGGAAGAACACGCGCGTGAAATCGAGGCCGCGCGCTTTCCAGTGCTCGATCCCTTTCTTCATGTCGAGCAAGTCCGCGCGTCCGATCATTTCGTTGCACGAGCGGAAACCGAGCTTGGCCATCAGCTCGCGCACTTCCTCCGCGACAAAGAAGAAGTAGTTGACGACGTGCTCGGGCGACCCTGCGAAGCGCTTGCGCAGTTCCGGGTCCTGCGTCGCGACGCCGACCGGACACGTATTCAGGTGGCACTTCCGCATCATGATGCAGCCTTCGACGACAAGCGGCGCCGTCGCGAAGCCGAATTCGTCGGCGCCGAGCAGCGCGCCCACGACGACGTCGCGGCCGGTCTTCATCTGGCCGTCGACCTGCACGGCGATGCGTCCGCGCAGGCGGTTCAGGACGAGCGTCTGTTGCGTTTCGGCGAGTCTCAACTCCCACGGCGTGCCCGCGTGCTTGATCGACGACTCGGGCGACGCGCCGGTGCCGCCGTCGTGGCCGGCGATCGTCACGTGGTCGGCCTTCGCCTTCGCCACACCCGCGGCGACGGTGCCGACGCCGACTTCGGAGACGAGCTTCACCGAGATCGACGCCTTCGGATTTGCGTTCTTCAAATCGTGGATCAATTGCGCCAGATCCTCGATCGAATAGATATCGTGATGCGGCGGCGGCGAGATCAAGCCGACGCCCGGCACCGCGTAGCGGAGCTGCGCGATGTATTCGGACACCTTGTGACCCGGCAGCTGCCCGCCTTCGCCGGGTTTCGCGCCCTGCGCCATCTTGATCTGCAGCTGATCGGCCGACGACAAATACTCGGCGGTGACGCCAAACCGTGCCGACGCGACCTGCTTGATCTTGGAGCGCAGGCTGTCGCCGGCCTTGAGCGGCACATCGGATTCGATGCGATCGCGACCGATGATCGTCGCGAGCGTGTCGCCGTCCTTCACGGTGCTCTTGCCGGCGCGCATCTCGGCGCGATAGCGCATCGGGTCCTCGCCGCCTTCGCCGGTGTTCGACTTGCCGCCGATGCGGTTCATCGCGACGGCGAGCGTTGTATGCGCTTCGGTCGAGATCGAGCCCAGGCTCATCGCGCCGGTTGCGAATCGTTTGACGATTTCCTTGGCCGGCTCGACTTCGTCGAGCGGGACCGGCGCGCGATCCGCGGTCTTGAACTCGAACAGCCCGCGCAGCGTCTTGAGCTTCTTGCCCTGCTCGTTGACGAGCGCCGCGTATTCGCGATACGTCGACCACGAATTGGCGCGCGACGCGTGCTGCAGCTTCGCGATCGTGTCCGGCGTCCACATGTGCTCTTCGCCGCGCACGCGATACATGTAGTCGCCGCCGGCGTCGAGCGCATTGCGGAGCAGCGGATCGTCGCCGAAGGCAAGGCTATGCAGGCGCGCCGCTTCTTCGGCGACCTCGAACAGGCCGATGCCTTCGATGTGGCTCGCGGTACCCGTGAAATATTTATCGACGAACGACTTCTGCAGTCCGACCGCCTCGAAGATCTGCGCGCCGCAGTACGACTGATACGTCGAGATGCCCATCTTGGACATCACCTTGTAGAGCCCTTTGCAGATCGCTTTGACGTACCGCTTTTGCGATTCCTTCGGGTCGATTTCGGGAATCGCCTTGTGCAATTCGGCGAGCGTCTCGAGCGCGAGGTACGGATGGACCGCCTCCGCGCCATAGCCGGCGAGCAGCGCGAACTGGTGCACCTCGCGCGCCGATCCCGTTTCGACGACGAGCCCCACCGATGTCCGAAGTCCTTTCTTCACCAGATGCTCGTGCACGGCGCCGGTGGCGAGCAGCGCGGGAATCGGCAATAGGCTCGCGGACACACTGCGATCGGACAGGATCAGGATGTTGAAGCCCTGATGGATCGCGTCCTCGGCATGCGCGGCAACGCTTGCAATGGCGGCCTCCATGCCATTCGCGCCCCACGTCGCCGGATAGCAGATGTCGAGCTCGGTCGAACGGAACGCGCCGCCGGAAAACAGTTCGGCGTGGCGTAGCTTTTCCATGTTCTCGGGCGTCAGGACCGGCTGCTGCACCTCGAGGCGCATCGGCGGCTCGCTCACATCGACGCCGAGCAGATTCGGCCGCGGCCCGATGAACGAGTTGAGCGACATCACGAGCTCTTCGCGAATCGGGTCGATCGGCGGGTTCGTGACCTGCGCGAAGAGTTGCTTGAAATAATTGTAGAAGACCTTGGGACGATTCGACAGCACCGGCAACGCGGCGTCGTTGCCCATTGACCCGACCGCTTCCTCGCCGTTTTGCGCCATCGGCGCGAGGATCACCTTCAGGTCCTCCTGGGTGTAGCCGAACGCCTGCTGGCGATCGAGGAGCGAGACGTCGGATGGCGCCGGCGGCGCGGGCTCCGGCATGTCCTCGAGCGACAGCCGGCAGCGCGCGATCCACTGCCGATAAGGCTTTTGCGTCGCGAGCGTGCGCTTCAGCTCGTCGTCGTCGACGATCCGTCCCTGCTGGAGATCGACCAGCAGCATCTTGCCCGGCTGCAGCCGCCACTTCTTCACGATCTTGTGCTCGGGAATGTCGAGCACGCCGACCTCGGACGCCATCACGATGAAATCGTCGTCGGTGACGACGTAGCGCGCGGGCCGCAGCCCGTTGCGGTCGAGTGTCGCGCCGATCTGCCGGCCGTCGGTAAACGCCATCGCCGCCGGGCCGTCCCACGGCTCCATCAGCGCCGCGTGATATTCGTAGAACGCTCTACGGTCCTCGTCCATCAGCGGATTTCCGGCCCACGCCTCGGGAATCATCATCATCATCGCGTGCGCGAGCGGATAGCCCCCCATCGTAAGCAGCTCGAGCGCGTTGTCGAACGATGCGGAGTCCGATTGGCCTTCGTAGATCAGCGGCCACAGTTTGTCGAGGTCGTCGCCCAGCACCTTCGACGCGATCGCGCCTTCGCGCGCGCGAATCCAGTTGAAATTGCCGCGCAGCGTGTTGATCTCGCCGTTATGGCAGACGTAGCGGAACGGATGCGCGAGGTCCCAGGTCGGGAACGTGTTGGTCGAGAAACGCTGATGCACCATCGCCAGCGCCGACACCATCGAGTCGTCGTGCAGGTCGCGATAGAATTCGCCGACCTGATGGGCGAGCAGCATTCCTTTGTAGACGATCGTGCGCGTCGACAACGACGGCACGAAAAATTCTTTGCCATGGCGCAAGTTGAGCGCCTGGACCGCGTGCCCGGCACGCTTTCTGATCACGTAGAGCTTGCGCTCGAGCGCATCCTGATCGATGCCGCGCGCGCCACGGGCGACGAACACCTGCCGGATCACCGGCTCGACTTCCTTGGTGCGCACCGACAAGCCGGCGTTGTTGGTCGGCACGTCGCGCCAGCCCAGCAGCACTTGACCCTCGGCGTGGATCGCGCGCTCGATCTCCTGCTCGCACGCCATACGCGACGCCGGTTCCTGCGGCAGAAACACCATGCCAACGCCGTATTGCCCGACGGCGGGAAGCGTGATGCCGAGCTTGCCGCAGGCGCGGCGGAAAAATGCGTCGGGCAACTGCAGCAGAATGCCGGCGCCGTCGCCCTGCAACGGATCGGCACCGGTCGCACCGCGATGCGTCAGATTGACGAGGATCCTGAGACCCTGCTCGACGATCGCGTGGCTCTTGCGCCCTTTGATGTGGGCGATGAATCCGAGCCCGCACGCGTCGTGCTCGTGCGCCGGGTCGTACAAACCCTGGCCGCGCGGCGGCCACGCTGGCGACTGAATGGGAGGCGTCTCGGAGTCCGGTTCCACGCTGACCTCGCAAGAATCGACGGGCTCATGCCGGAAATGGGCGGCCGAGGCCCGGTTTCGCCATAATGGCGCAAAACAAATTAATCGTACGCGCGATGCTGCAATGCGGCAAGGCAACGTAGGACGGCCGCGGCCGATAATCTTCAATGCCTGGCGCGCGCCCGGGACAGTGCCATCGGCGGGACCCCAGAGCGCCTTCTCGACTGTCGGGCGGGCGTACAACAGACAACGCCACCACCGCGATTGGCGCCCAGGAAACACTTGCATCGCGACACTTCTTAGGCTTTAATC
>CATPAO010000332.1 GCA_955652025.1 Casimicrobiaceae bacterium | reverse complement strand
GGCGCGCCTGCTCGTTGCGGAGCGCGAGGATCTCGCGCGCAATCGGACGATTGTCGTGGGCGCCCTCGTTTTCGCCGCGGCGTGTCCATGCGTTGAATGCGCGTTCGCGCAAGTCGCGCCGATCCGAGAACGTCAGGAACGGCATGACCAGCGAGCGCGACAGCGTGATCACCCACGCGTTCGGCTTGCCGCGCTCGCGCGCGGCTTCGCGCGCCGCCGCGCGCACGAGGTCGGGCAGCCCTGCCAGATCGCGCTCGTCCTCGAGCACGAGCTCGTAGCTCGATTCGTCGGCGAGGACGTTTTGCGTGAACTGCGTCGTCAGTTTCGCCAGGCGCTCGACGATCTCTCCCATGCGCGTCTTCGCGACGGCGGAAAGGCGCGCGCCAGCCAGCACGAAATCGAGGTGAACGCGATCGAGCAAGCGGAGTTGCTCGGGCGTGAGCTTGAGCAGGGCCCGTTGCCGGTGCAGCGCGTCGACCCGCGCGAAAAGGCGGGCGTTCAAGTAGATGGCGCTGTGGTGCGCGGCCATCCGCGGCGACATCTCGCGTTCCACCGCCTGCAACGCCGGCGATGTCTCCGAAGCGGCAAGGTTGTGGAACAGGAGCGCGACGCGGACGAGATCGCGGCCGCTGCCGTCGAGTGCCGCGATCGTGTTGTCGAACGACGGCGGCTCATCGTTGTTCGCGATCGCGTCGATCTCGGCGTCGTGTCGGGGAAGCACCACGTCAAACGCGGGCACGAAATGTTCGGCGGACACGCGGTCGAACGGCGGCAAGCCGAATGGCGTGTCCCAGGCTTGCAATAGCGGATTGGCGTTGGGGTCGGACATGTCGATTCGCTCGCAGAAAACGCCATTTTACGTTACCGAGCGGCGAGAGTCCGCGCCGGCCCGCACACTTGATCCGCGCATTCGAGACCGCGAGCGGTCCACGCTTTGGCAGTCGCGCCCAAGAGCTACAATGACAGTATTCTTGACACGCCTTGCGCAACGGCGTATTCCGCGCCATCCTACAATCTTCACGTTTGTCAGCATTTTGTCAGGAAGTTTTGCGCGCTTTTACGAGCGCGCACGGAAGTGAAACAGGTAGGATAGTGAGCGGCAGCAGAGTACGGCGGCAGAAATGAATGTTCTATCGAAGGCGCATCGACGCCCGCAGGGGGGAGTCCCCGAAACATTGGTGGACGGCGGTTCTCGCTGGCGTTCGGTCGGGCGCAATACTTCATCTTGATCCGGAGGTTCGCAATGAAGAAGACCCAGATCTCGCGAAAGACCGTAGTTTCGTGCGCGGCCTTCGCGGCGACGCTAACACTGGTGGGCTGCGGCGGTGGCCACGGCGGCAACACCAATCACGACATCAAGGCGATCATCGAAGTGCCGAACGTCGGGAGCGGCACCAATTTCTCGTTCGACATCAGCGATGTCGACAGTGCCAAGGGACGGATGTATTTCACCGACCGCAACAACAAATCGGTCGATGTCATCGATACCAAGACCAATACATTTGTGAAGCAGATCACCGGCGGCTTTCACGGCTGCAATACCGGCCCGACGTGCGTGGGTGCGAGCAACCCCAAATCGGGTCCCGACGGCCTCAACGTCATCCCCGGCACGAACTTCATTTACGTCGGCGACGTCAACTCCTTGAAGATCATCGATACGACATCGGACACCGTGGTAAACACCATTGCGATCGGAGGCAGTTCGGGATTTCGCGTCGACGAAGGCTGTTACGACCCGGACGATAAGTTGTTCATGGCCGCGAGTCCCGACGAAGACACGCCGTTCGTCACCGTCATCGACACGGTCACGCAGAAGATCATCGCGACGGTGCTCTTCACCGACCCGGGCTCGGGACCGGCAGGACACGCCTCGCTGGGACTCGAAGCCTGTGTCTACGATCATGGAACCGCGAGCTTTTTGGTGAACAACGACAGCTCGACCGCTAATCCGCGTGGGGAGGTCGACGTGATCCCTGCGGCGTTCGTCCTCGCCGGGAAGCCTGCGGCTCCGGTCACGCTGACGCTGCCCGTTCCCACCGCGGCCAACGGATTCAAGATCTTTCCGCTCGGTAACTGCGATCCGACCGGGATCGACTTGGGACCCGGCACCGACATGGCGGTTTCATGTCGCCAGAGCGTGGCGGGCGAGAAACTCAGCGTCATCATCATGAACCGCACGAACGGCGCCGTGCTCGCCAACCTGAACGCGGGCGGGGGCGATCAGCTCACGTACGATTCCGCGTCCAATCGGTACTATGTTGCCGCGAGCCGCTGGACGGCCAGCGGACTCTCCTCCGGTCCCGCATGCACGGCCGCGTCGCCGTGTACACCGACGCTCAAGATCATCGATGCGACGAGCCGCACGGTGGTCAAATCGATCGCGACCGGCAACAACGCGCACTCGGTCGCGGTCGATCCCGGGACGCAACAAGTATTTTTGCCGACTTCGTCCGCGTTTGCGCCCGCCGGCTGCACGGGGTGCGACAACGTGCTGAACGCCGGAGTCCTTGTGTATTCGACCCAATAGATCAGCATTCGATTTGATTCGATATTTCGGTGGCTCGGCGTCGTGTCCAAGTGCCGCGCGGCGCTGCGAAATAGGTACGACGAGGATCGCGACTGACGCGCCCCTCCTCGCGTCAGACGGCCCGGAGCGCTCGTCTCCGGGCCATTTTTTTGTTTGATCAGTGAATCCTGCCGTCGGCTGTTTCGACGAGCGCCTCGAGTTGTTCGATCGTGTTTTCGGTTGCGTCGCTCAAGCCGCGTAGATAGGCGGTCGACAGGGGTTCGTTTTCGATCAGCGCCTCGATCAGGAGGTCGTGCATTTCCCGCGCATGACGCACGATCTCGCGGAAGTCCGGATCGATGCCGAATTCTTTGGCGCGCGCTTTGGCTTGGCCGATGGCCGCGACGAGCGTAGCGGCGATGCGGGCGAGATCGTCCGCGCCCATTCCAACGTTACGCGCAGCGTACACGGATGACAAATGGCGGGGTTCGCGACTAGCCGGTGACGAGTCGCAACGATGACTGTTCGGGCACGTCGGAGTCCGAGCTCACCCAACGTCGCGCGCTATCCCCGATCCACGCGCCCAGGATGCTCGCGCCGGCCCGGACGACGCCGACTCGATTCACATAGGCCGCAAGAAATTCCTCGGGTAGGCAGGGCGCGATCTCGCGCGCCACCTCGTCGCAAATCTGATCATCCAGGGGAAGGGACTCGAGCTCGGCATGCGTAAGCCCGTCGATGCTGCACTCGACCCATTGTCCGGTCGTCGGGTCGATGACCGCGATACGCGCCATGGTTCCGCCCCAAAAAATAATACCTGGTGAGGCGGTCTTGCTTGCTCGCCGCCTGTTGTCTTGATATTCGCACGATCGAATCACGTCACGCAAGTCGACGCGAATCACTGTTGCGAAGCTGACAATTTGCTGACGCTGCCGGGCGCCGTGGTCTCTTGCGCGGCTCGATACGATGATCGCGCACGGCGGTTACCTTCGTCCCGCAGTAGCGCGTCGTGAACGACGGATCAACCGCCGCTGTGCGGGCGAGGGCCGTTGGCCATGTTGCGGCCCCGATCGTGAGCACCCACCGAGGGGGTCGATTCCAGACGGCGATGGTCGAGGTGTTTAGGCGGATGCGGCGGGCCATGGCGTCGATGCAGAGGCCGGCCATGGCTGCCCAACACGAGGCCATAGACCGCATCGGGGTAACTTACATCGGGTTCCGGCGCGGGAGGGGGAACGGCAGCGTCATATCGCAGCCGCTCCATCGCTGCGCGCTGCGCTGCGAGTTCTTCGTCGGCCCGACGCCTCGCTGCGCCCTTGTCGAGCTCGGCCTGCGCGCGTTGAAGACGCTCGTTGGCGGCGGGGTCGGCCACACCCGGATGAATGTCGAGGATTGCGCCGCCGTTGCACGGATAGTCCGCATACAGCACCGCGCCGTTTGCCTGCACGCACTTGTAGATCGGCGCGTCCGCGGCGCCGGCGGCAGCGCTGCCGCATGCGACCAGCCCCAGCGCGACCGCGGTGCGTAGCGCCAAGGCCAGCTTGGCCGTGAATCGGATATTCATTGCCTCAAAGTCAACAGTTCCGCCGCCACCAATATTTCCTTGGCCATGATAATCCAACGCGAAAGCGGCCGGCTCGTTGCCACCACATTCCTGGATACAATCCCGATAGTGCGATTGTAGAAGGGCTCGCTTAATGCGCGACGTTTATCTGTCCCATCTGCGGCAAACGCTCGAGGGCATTCGGGCGGATGGTTTCTACAAGGTCGAGCGGGTGATCCGGAGCCCGCAGGCGCCGCAAATCCGTCTCGCCAACGGGGCGGAAGTTCTCAACTTCTGCGCTAACAACTACTTGGGGTTGGCCGACGATTCGCGGCTCGTGCGGGCCGCCAAAGACGGCCTCGACCGATGGGGCTACGGCATGGCGTCGGTGCGCTTCATCTGCGGCACGCAAGGCGTCCACAAGGAGCTCGAGATCGCATTGAGCGACTTCCTGAAGATGGACGATGCCATCCTGTATTCGAGCTGTTTCGACGCCAACGGCGGCTTGTTCGAAACGTTGCTCGGCGAACAAGACGCGGTGATCAGCGACGAACTGAACCACGCAAGCATCGTCGACGGCATACGCCTCTGCAAGGCGTCGCGCTTCCGTTATCGCAACAACGACATGGCGGACCTCGCGGCGAAGCTCGCGGAGGCGAACGCCGCCGGAGCGCGCTTCAAGCTGATCGCGACGGACGGGGTCTTCTCGATGGATGGCACCCTCGCCGACTTGCGATCGATCTGCGACCTTGCGGACCGGCATGGCGCGCTGGTGATGGTCGACGACTCGCACGCCGTGGGCTTTCTCGGCGAAGCCGGGCGTGGCACGCCGGAAGTCTGCGGCGTCGAGGGAAGGGTAGACATCGTGACCGGAACGCTTGGGAAGGCGCTTGGCGGCGCGATGGGCGGCTATACTGCCGGCCGGAAGGAAATCGTCGAGATTCTCCGGCAGCGATCGCGTCCGTACCTCTTTTCCAATTCGCTCGCGCCCAGTATCGCGGCCGCATCGCTTCGCGCGCTCGATCTTCTGCGCGGAGAGGAGGGTGGCGAACTCCGCCGCCGCGTGCGCGAGAATGGCGAGCGATTCCGTCGTGAAATGGCGAAGCTCGGTTTCGATCTCGTCGCGGGGCGGCATCCGATCATTCCCGTGATGCTGGGTGATGCTGCGCTCGCCACGCGGGTCGCGAACGCGCTGCTGGAAGAATGTATTTACGTGATCGGCTTCTCGTATCCCGTCGTGCCCAAGGGAAAGGCGCGCATCCGCACGCAGATGAGCGCGGCGCACACCGAGGCACAGATCGGCCAGGCGGTCGCGGCGTTCGGGAAAGTAGGCAGGGCGCTCGGCGCGATTCGCTGAAGGATTCAATTGAGCCGGATGACACGATGAAGGCACTCGCAAAACTCGAGCACGGACCCGGCCTTACGCTGACGCGCGTCAAAAAGCCCGAGGTCGGTCATAACGACGTCCTGATCCGGATTCGCAAGACCGCGATCTGCGGCACCGACATGCACATCTGGAACTGGGACGAGTGGGCGCAGAAAACGATCCCGGTGCCGATGCACGTCGGCCACGAATACGTCGGCGAGATCGAGGAGATCGGCCAGGAAGTTCGCGGCTTCAAGATCGGCGATCGCGTGTCGGGCGAAGGGCACATCACGTGCGGGTTCTGCCGCAATTGCCGCGCCGGCCGCCGCCACCTGTGTCGTAATACGATCGGCGTCGGCGTCAATCGTGAGGGTGCATTTGCCGAGTATCTGGTTATTCCGGCCTTCAATGCGTTCCGGATTCCCGACGACATCTCCGACGAGCTCGCGTCGATTTTCGATCCATTCGGCAACGCGACGCACACGGCACTCTCGTTCAACCTGGTGGGCGAGGATGTGTTGATCACCGGCGCGGGTCCGATCGGGATCATGGCGGCGGCGATCGCGCGTCATGTCGGCGCGCGCCACGTCGTCATCACCGACATCAACGACTATCGGCTCGCCCTGGCGCGACGTGTCGGCGCCACCCGCGCGGTGAATGTCGGGCGCGAGAATTTGCGTGCCGTGATGGAGGACCTCGGCATGATCGAGGGCTTCGACGTCGGCATGGAAATGTCCGGCGTTCCGGTGGCTTTCTCCAGCATGCTCGCGCACATGAATCACGGCGGCAAGATTGCGCTGCTCGGCATTCCGCCGGCGAACATGGCGATTGACTGGAATCAGGTCATCTTCAAAGGGCTCGAAATCAAGGGGATTTACGGGCGCGAGATGTTCGAGACCTGGTACAAGATGGTGGCGATGCTGCAAAGCGGTCTCGACCTGACGCCGATCATTACCCATCGCTTTGCCGCGGAGCAGTTCGAGGACGCGTTTGCGACCGTGCTATCCGGTCAGAGCGGCAAAGTCATTCTCGACTGGGCGGCGTGACGTGAATGACCGCTGATCCACCACTGGACGGCGGCTGCACGTGCCGTTCGGTCCGCTATCGCATGACGTCCAGGCCCTTGTTCGTGCACTGCTGTCATTGCCGATGGTGTCAGCGCGAGACCGGGGCCTCGTTCGCGCTCAACGCGATGATCGAAGCCGATCGCGTGGTTCTGCTGCAGGGCGACCCGGAAATCGTCGACACGCCGTCCAACAGCGGAAAGGGGCAGAAGATCGCGCGCTGTCCGGCCTGTCGCGTCGCACTCTGGAGCAACTACGCGGGCGCCGGCGACGCCGTGCGGTTCGTCCGCGTAGTT
>CATPAO010000331.1 GCA_955652025.1 Casimicrobiaceae bacterium | reverse complement strand
GGCGGGCCGGCACGAAAGACCCGATTTCGATCTCGCGTTGTCCCGCGGCGTGCGCTTCGCGAATCCACGTGAGCTTTTGCGCGGTCGGGAGCACGCGGGCAATGTTCTGCAATCCATCGCGCAAACCCACTTCGCGGATGATGACGGGCGTCGTTGCGGGATCCATAGGCGTTCGCATTTCAAACGTTCCCTTGGGTGGTCACGCTCGCCATACTTTCAGAAGTCGGTCGGCGAACTTGGTGCCAAGCGCTTCGTCTTCGTGCATGAAGTAGACGTAAGTTCGAGGTAGCGCCTTGGCGGCAATCTGCTCGGCCCAGGCGCGGAGCTCGCCGTCGTCGTAATGCGTTCGCCGCAGGCGCACATAGCCGCAATCCGCCGTTGCAACGAACGGCGTGTCGCCCTCGTCGGTATCGGTCACGCACAGAATCGCGGCGCGGCTTTTGAGGGCATCGTACACTTCGTCGTCCTGCCACGTCGCGTTCCGGAATTCGAACGCGACCGGTTTGCCGGACGGCAACAGAGCAAGAAAATCCAGGAGTCGCGGCAAGTCCTTTTTCAGATATGGCGGCAACTGGAACAGGAGCACGCCGAGCTTGCTGCCGAGGACGTTCGCGCGCCGAACGAATTCCGCGACGTTCGCTTCGCTGTCGCGAAGGCGATTTTCGTGCGTGATGCGACGCGGCGCCTTCAGCGTGAACAAGAAATGATCGGGCACCTGCTCGATCCATTGCGCCAGCATCGATTCGGCCGGCATTCGATAGAACGTGTTGTTGATCTCGACGGTCGGAAAGCGCTCGGCGTAGTAGTGCAGCATCTCGCTCGCCGGGAGCCTTTCCGGATAGAAATGCCCCAGCCACTCTTTGTACGAGTAGCCGCTCGTACCGGCCAATAACTGCATCGCCTTTCTCCTCTGTTTCCGCGGGGCACGTGTCACCGCAGCTTGTAACCCACCCTGGCCATCATTGCCGCAGTCAACGATGTTTCGCTCTCGGCCAGCTTCCGCCATGGATCGTTCTTCATTTTGGCCAGTCGCTTCGGGATATTCTTGACATTGAAGTGCGCGAAGCGAACATCGCCCGACAATTCGTCCCAGGTCATCGGTGTCGATACCGGCGCATTCGGTTTGGCGCGCGTCGAGTACGCGCCGACCGCGGTCGCGCCTTCGGCGTTGCGCAAATAGTCGATAAAGAGCTTGCCGCGGCGCGAGATCTTCAAGAGTTTGGACGTGAAGCGGTCGGGGAACGTGCGTTCGAGAAGCTCCGCGACCGCCTTCGAGAATCCTTTGGCATTTTCCCAATTCATCGCGGGTTCGATCGGCACCACGACGTGCAGCCCCTTGCCGCCGGTCGTTTTCAGGAAAGGCGCAAGACCGATGCTCTCGACCAACGTCTTGACGATCAATGCTGCCTGCCGGAGATCTTCCCAGGAAACCGCGTCGTCCGGGTCCAGATCGAAAATGAGCCGATCGGGAAAGTCGAGCCTGCCGGCGCGCGATCCCCACGGGTGCAGCTCGAGCACGCCCAACTGGAGCAGGGCGACGATCGCCGTGACCGAATCGGCCATCATGTAGTGCGAAACGCCGCCGTCGCTGCCCTTGATCTTGACGCGCGAGATGGCGTCGTTGGCACGTGCCTCCGCGTTCTTCTGATAGAAGCAATCCTTGTCAAAGCCATTGGGACAGCGGAGCAACGTGAGCGGCCGGTCGCGAAGATGGGGCAACATCCACTCGCCTACCGCGGCGTAGTACGACGCGAGATCACGCTTGGTGAGCCCGGCGTCCGGATACAGAACCTTGTCGGGATTCGTCAATACGACGCCCGCGACGGCATTTGCGGCGTGACCGCCGGGCGGCTTGGCGCGTAAGGCGGGCTGCGACGATTGCCCGTCCGACTTGGAATCGGTCGGGACCGCCGGACGCTCGCGCACCACATGTCGTGCGGGTTTGTCCGCGCGGAGGCCCTGATACGACGGGTGACGCAAGGTGCCGTCGTCGGTCCATTCGGTGAACGACACCTCGGCGACCAGCGTGGGCTTGACCCAATGGGCGCGGCGGCCTTCCGCACCTTGCGGCGGATTGTGGAACGGGCTCTCCTTTTGCGCCAAACCCTGGAGCGTGCGGCTCAAGCTCGCGAGCGTCGCATCGTCGAATCCGGTCCCGACCTTGCCCGAATAGGCCAAGGTTCCGTCGGGCTCGTAGACGCCGAGCAACAGCGCGCCCAGCCCCTTGCGCGAGCCCGCAGGATCGGTGTATCCGCCGATCACCATCTCCTGGCGCCGCACGCATTTGATCTTCTGCCACGCCGGCCCGCGGCCCGACTGATAGGGCATGTCCGCCCGTTTCGAGACCATGCCTTCGAGACCCAGCTCGGATATGTTCTGCAAAAACGCGGGACCCGCGACCGCGAAATGCTCGCTGTATTTCACTTCCGTTTGGGCGCGGGCGAGAAGGTCCTGCAGCAGGCGCTTGCGTTCGGCGAGTGCGACGGCGCGCAGATCGAAGGCGTTCAGATAGAGAAGGTCGAACGCCAGATACGTCAAGTTCGGGGACCCGGTATCGATCGCGTTCTGCAACGCTTGAAAGCTGCTTCGTCCCTGTGCATCCAGAACGACGACCTCGCCATCGACCCAGGCGGTCTCCACCGGCAACCGAGCGAGCGCGGCCACGATGGTCGGGAAATCGGCCGTCCAGTCCTTGCCGGCGCGCGAAAACATGCGCACTTTCTGATCGGCGATGCGGCACAACATCCGATAGCCGTCGTACTTGATTTCGTGCACCCAGTGGGGGCCTGTCGGAGGCGATTTCGTCAACGCGGCCAGTTGTGCTTCGATGCGGTCCGGAATGGACGCTTTGCGCGCGCCCCTGATCTTCCCAAGTCCCCTCATCGGCGCGGGCTTGTGAACCGCGCCCGCCTCGATATTGTCGGCGACGGACTTGTTCGAGTGCCACACCCGATCTTTCGCCGCGGCGATCTCTCCGATACTGCGGCCCGTGACCGCGCTATCCGGCCGATCGTCGACGATCAGCGCCTGCGGGCCGAGGCGCGCGAACTCATCCGCCTCCTTGAACAACAACCAGGGGTCACCGCCGTACTTGCTCCCATGACTGCGCACCAAATTCCAGCCGCCTTTGAGCTTCTCGCCGTCGAGGTCGAACTTCAAGCGGCCTTTTGCGAACGCTACCTCGGGATCGGTTTTCGGCGTCCACGTTCCGCGGTCCCACACCATGACCGTTCCTGCGCCGTATTGCTTGGCGGGGATCACGCCTTCGAAGGCTCCATATTCCAAGGGATGGTCTTCGACGTGCATGGCGAGGCGCTTGTCGTTGGGATCGAGGCTCGGCCCCTTGGGGACCGCCCAGCTCAGCAGAACACCGTTAAGCTCCAGCCGGAAATCGTAGTGAAGGCGGGTCGCGGCATGCTTCTGAACGACGAATGCGAGTCCTTGCGAGCGGCGTTTTCCGGTCCCAACCTTGCCCTGGGGCTCGGGGGTGACCCGAAAATCGCGTTTTTGCCGATAGCGATCGAGCGCCATGGGACCGATGTTGTTGAATTGCCGAGAGTTGCCGGAACAAGCCCCCGCGAGGCCCGCCCCAGTTGAACATTGCGTGGCATTTTGGCACGATGGCCCTGACAGGCAGCCCGCCTGCCCAAACTCGCTCCACGGAGGACCGTATGGCGGCCCGCGCGTTGGCTTCGCTCACCGTGACCTTTGGCATGGTGTCCATCCCGGTCAAGCTGTACACCGCGACCCAGGCACAGGCGGGCGTCTCGTTCAACCTGCTGCACGCCGCCTGCGGGTCGCGACTCAAGCAGCAGTACCTCTGCGCCCGCGAAGGCGTCGTCGTCGAACGGGCGGATATGGTCAAGGGCTACGAGTTCACCAAGGACCAATATGTGACCTTCAGCGCTGAGGAGCTGAAGGAGCTGGAAGAGAAGGGTACGCACTCGATCGAGATCAACGAGTTCGTGCCGGCAGATAGCATCGATCCGATCTTCTACGACAAGGCGTATTTCCTGGGCCCCGACAAGGGCGGAGCGAAGCCCTACGCGTTACTGGCGGAAAGCATGCGTCAGACCCACCAGACCGCGGTGGGACGTTATGCCGCGCGCGGCAAGCAGTACATCGTCCAGTTGCGCGCGGTGCCCGGTGGCCTGGTCATGCAACAACTGCTCTACGCGCCCGAGGTACGCACGATCCTCGACCTCGACATCGAGACCGCGCCTGTCAAGGACAGCGAACTGGCATTGGCGAAGCAGCTGATTGCGCAGATCTCGTCCAAAGCGTTCGATCCGAGCCAGTACGAAGACGAGGTGACAAAGCGTATCGAGGCTGCGATCCAAAGGAAAGTGGACGGGCAGGAAATTGCCATCTCACCCAGTGCGCCGGAAGCCGGCGCGCAAGTCATCGACCTGATGGAGGCGCTCCGCGCCAGTCTCGAAAAGACCGGATCGAAGCGTGGGGCACCCAAGGCGGTCCCGGCGGAAACCGCGCCCACCGAGCTCAAGGCCGTGGCGCGCAAACCACCGAAGAAAGTCGCAGCCGAGTCCGAAACGCGCCGCAAGGTCGGCAAGCGGTAGGGCACGCGTCGTGAAGTTGTGACCGCCGGCTACTCGCTCACCGACGTCAGCAAGCTGCTGGGACTCTCGCGTTCCATTGTGTGCGGGCTGATCGAGGCCGGCTTCGTCGCGCCGACGCGCGGCCGCCGGCGCGAATATCGCTTCACCTTTCACGATCTGGTGCTGCTTCGTGCCGCGCGCGGATTGACGGAAGCGAAGATACCTTCGGCACGGATTCTCCGTTCGCTTCGTCGATTGCGGGCCAAGTTGCCGCAGCAAATGCCGCTGTCGGGTCTGCGGATCGAGGCGGTGGGCGACGCCGTGGTGGTCAGCGAAGGGCAGACGCAGTGGCGGCCGGACAACGGACAGTACGTGCTG
>CATPAO010000330.1 GCA_955652025.1 Casimicrobiaceae bacterium | reverse complement strand
TTCCACCCGTCGAAACAGATGTCGGCGTATGCGAGATCGTGGACGACGTAGATCTTGTGCTCACGTGCGAGCGCGATGATCTTCTCGAAGAACGGCAGCTCGACGCATTGCGCGGTCGGATTGGCCGGGAAGTTGAGGATCAGCATCTTCGGCTTGGGAAAGCTCATCCGAATCGCCAGCTCGAGCTCGGCGAAGAAATCGACACCGGGCGTGAGCGGTATCTGCCGAATGTCGGCGCCGGCGATGATCGGACCGTAGATGTGGATCGGATAGCTTGGGTTGGGCACGAGGACCGTGTCGCCGCGGCCCAGCGTCGCGAGCACCAGATGCGCGATCCCCTCCTTCGATCCGATGGTGACGATCGCTTCGCTGTCGGGATCGAACTCGATGCCCCAGCGCCGCTGGTACCAATGGCAAATCGCGCGACGAAGCCGCGGGATACCTTTGGACACCGAGTAGCCGTGCGTGTCGCCGCGCTGCACGGTCTCGATCAGCTTGGCGACGATATGCGGCGGCGTCGGGCCATCCGGATTGCCCATGCCGAAGTCGATGATGTCCTCGCCGCGGCGGCGAGCGGCCATCTTCAGATCGGAGGTGATCGAAAAGACGTAGGGCGGCAAACGCGTCAGTCGCGCAAACTGGGCTTCGGGAGCGGACATACGAGGGTCCTTCTAGCGTAAGCGCCCGGAACCGTCCGAGCGACGTAGAGGTCGAGGCGGGCCGCGGAACTGCGGCGGCAAAATGGCGACGACTGCTGTCTATAATCCTATCCAAATCTTGGATTTACTGCAACGCAGCATCGCACGCGCCGCCGCCTCGATGAAATTTCATCTTCAGCTACCTTCCGCAAACATCGTTACCGGTTCCGGCCCGGGATGGGTGCGCGTCGGTGCGAACGAATATCGCGAGAGCGTCGTTCTGCTCCCCGACGACGTCGTCACCGGCTGGGCGCCGGACGGCTTCGACGCACTCTCAGCGGCAGACTTCGAGCGGTTGCTTTCCTACAACCCGGAAATCGTGTTGCTCGGCACGGGGGCAAGTCAGCGCTTTCCTCACCCCCGCCTCCTTGCCTCGCTGGCATCCGCGCACGTCGGCGTCGAAGTGATGGACACCCGCGCGGCGTGCCGAACGTTCAATATCCTGGTTGCCGAAGGCCGCCGCGTGGCAGCCGCGCTTTCGATCGACGGATTGCCGCGGAGCACGGGGTCAATCGGTAACGTCGCCTGATTCGGCGCTGCCCCTTGGATAGTGGCGAAGGCTTGGGTTCAGGGCCTCCCACGGAATCTTGTGCTCGATCCAGATTTCTCGGGTGGGAGGAAACTGCTCGGGATGATCGAGCGTTGCGGTCGTTACATCGATCGTGTCCAGGCTATCGTCGTGCCGATAGGTCAGCGGCGCTCCACACGCTCCGCAGAATGTCCGCACGACCGGTGGCGACGAGCGAAAGCCGCTCGGACGCCCCGAAACGATCTCGAAGTCACGGTAACGAACGACAATCCACGCGACGGAAGGGGCACCGGCAGCAAGTCGGCAGGATCTGCAGTGACAGCGACTTTGGGCAAGCGTCGCGCCGGTGATTCGATAGCGAATCGCCGCGCAAAGGCACCCTCCCTCAATGGCGCCGATCGTCACATTTGCTCCGCGGGATATTCGTCAATCCTGGGCGCACGTCGATCGCCCTCATTTCCCGGTGTAGGGACCTTTGACTTCGCCCCAGCCCCAGCGCGGCATCGGTGCGCCTTGGTCTACATTGACGCCGGGTTGCGAATTGATGACCGCCAGACGCGAGCCCCATTCAAGGTAGCCGACGAGCGCAGAACGAAATTCCGGATCGTCGGGCAATCCAAGTTCATCCGAGGTATCGAGCAGCAGGCGTACCCATTCGCGACGCTGCGTCTGCGACAGATGTCGACCGAGATGACGCGCGATCATGGGGGGATGGCCGCCATGCTCCGCCGAGTATGTGGCCGCACCCCCCAATACCTCGGCAAGAAACACCGCCACATGATGCGGGTGCTCGTTGGACATTTTGGCGAATAGCGGCGCTAATATCTCATCGTCTTTGACGCGTTGATAGAACCGAGTCATTAGGCGATCAAGAGCCGGCATGCCGCCGACCCAGTCAAATAATGTGGGGATTTCGGTTTTGGACACGGCGTATCGAGATTGGAACCCTAGTTGAGCGCCGATTCGGGCGGAAATTTACTCAGCTTGGGAACCGCTGCGCCGCACGGGCGCGTGTCTTGGCGGCTTCTTCTGCTCGATTCCTCGGTGGTGCGTTCGTCTCCAGCGAGTTGAGTAGGCTGCGGGAGACCGCCGCAATTTCCTCAACGGCAGCAAGGAACGCCGCTTCGTTTGCCTTCGACGGCTTGTTGAAGCCACTGACCTTTCGCACGAATTGTAGTGAGGCCGCACGAATCTCCTCGTCCGTCACCGGCGGTTCGAAGTTGAAGAGGATCTTGATATTTCGACACATGCTCGCTACCTCGATATGTAGGGGCGCCTTGTATATTCAAATTTAACGCTTCGTGATGCGTGCCTAACGACGCAGACTAGCCGGCTCGGCCGAAGCCCGTTGAGGTCCGCACTTCTCGGGTCATGAACACGCTGTACGGATCCTCAACGTAGTTTGCAAACGGCCCGCATGGCTTGAACCCAAAACTGGCGTACAGACTACGGGCAGGCGTAAAGGTCTCCATCGAACCTGTTTCTAGGCTGAGCCGCGCATAAGAACGACGCTTAGCTTCTTCTAGAATGTGGTGCATAAGCCTCGCCGCAACGCCCTTGCGT
>CATPAO010000329.1 GCA_955652025.1 Casimicrobiaceae bacterium | reverse complement strand
TCGGCCGCGCCAGGTTCGAGAAAGGCCTTGTGATGCCGCGAGCGGTGCGCCTGATCGCCGTCCAGCATCTGCAAGCTCCGATTGAAGGCGTTCGGATGTGGCCGCGACAGCACGGTGAGCGACGCCAGCCGCTGCGGGGTGCGATCGGCGAGTGCCCAACTGATGCTGCCGCCCCAGTCGTGGCCGACCAGATGGAAGCGGCGGTCACTGTGGCCGCACGCCGCAACAATTGCCATCGCATCGTCCATCAGCCGGTCGATATGATAGTTCGCGGTATCGCCTGTGTCCGGCCGCGCGCCGGGTGAATAGCCGCGCTGGTTGGGAGCCACCGCGCGATAGCCCGCCGCTGCAACGGCCGTGATCTGCGCGCGCCAGCAATGCATGGATTCGGCAAAGCCGTGCAGCAAGAGCACCAGCGGCGCACCCGCCTCGCCGGCGACGAGGGCATCGAAGGTGAGGCCTGGGGCAATGGTGATTTTTTCGAGCTGGGTCATGGCGATGATTCTAGGATGCGGACGCATAGCCGGTCCACCGCGGATGTTTTCCCGCCGCTGCGCTTTCTTGTCATGCGCGGTGCGCACGTTCTTGCTGGCGCGCACCCTTTAGTTGTGTAACTATAACACCGCCCGCGGGTACGATTTCATCCGGCCGACACGCAAGCGTGTTCAAATTGGGCGCACGGAAATGGAGGGCGTCATGGCGATCGTTGTCAAAGCTTACGCCAACGCGGACGATGTGCTGATTGCCTGGCAGCCCGATCCATGGCCCGCCGCCTGGGTGGGCTTCCAGCTCGAACGCCGTAACGATACCAATCAGCAAGTCACCGTATTGGTGAACCGCATTCCACCGAAGGCCGGTCAGGGGCCGGTACAGCCGACGGGCATTCCGTCAACCCAATCGCCGATCCGCCGCTGCATCTGGACCGACCACAGCGTGGTCGAAACGGATAACGTGTCGTACCGCGTCACGGCGGTGAAAGACGCGGGGAACGGTACTTTCGCGCTCGATGCAACGTCGGTATCGGACTGGACGGCGCCGTTGATCGCTTCTGGCGACGCCGGTGGCGGGCTTTCAGCCTTTTTCAATCGCGGCACGCTGATGTCCCAGATCGTCACCCGCTTTGTCAACGGCGATGTCAGCCAGGATTCACTCCGTCAGTTTCTGAAAAACCTGGAGACGCCGGGGTTCCAGGCCAGGCTGTATCTCGCAGGCGATGCGCTTCACGAAATTCTTAAGTTCCTGCGCGACGCGGATCGCCGCGGCAGTGCGATCCACGCGGCGATCTACGAAATGAACGATCACGAACTCGTCGATGCCCTAAAACCCTTCGGTGGCCGCGGCCATGTGCTGCTCGGCAACGGAAGCGCAACCCAGCCCTGGGTCGCCCAGGAGCTGACGGCCGCCCAGCTCGACGTGCATCATCGTGATCTCTCGCACACAGGCGCCTCGTCTCCGAGCGTGCACAACAAATTCGTCGTCGAGAGCGACGTCGCCGGCAACAACCCCAGCCGCGTGTTGACCGGCAGCACCAACTGGACGACGACGGGCCTTTGCACGCAATTGAACAACGTGCTCATCGTCGAAGACGCGGTTATCGCCAGCCGATATTTCGACCAATGGGGCAAGCTCATCGCCGCCAGGGACGACATGCCGCCCTCGCTGATGGCGTCAAATTCCAAGCCGACGAGCGACAATAACATCTCGGTCTACTACGCGGCCAGCAATGGCCAGGCCGAATTCAAGCCGGCTCTCGATCTGATTGCCGGCGCCAGGGAAGGGGCGCTGTTTCTGATGTTCATGCCGGGCCAGTCGCCCTTGCTGGGTGCGCTGCTCGATCGCGCGCAAAAAAACGACATCTATGTTCGCGGCGTGGTGTCGAGTATCACCCCGCCAAAAACCGGCGATGGTATCACCAAAGTGGGTGGGCAGGTGGTGAAGTCCGGCTCCCCGCCGCAATCGTTCCACGACGACGTGCGGTTGCCGTCCGGAATAAGCGAGAAGGACAAGCCTTCCTGGGAGGAAACCGAATTCAACGTCCAGGAGATGCTTGGCGCCCACATGATGGCGATCGTTCACTCGAAGGCGATCGTGATCGATCCGTTCTCCGACCAGTGCGCCGTGATCACCGGCTCGCACAATTTCTCCGCTTCCGCTTCCGCGAAAAACGACGAGAATCTCGTGATCGTGCGCGGCAACCAGAAGCTGGCGCAAGCCTACGCCCTGCACATCAACGGGGTTTACGACCACTATTCCTGGCGGGCCTATCTCGGTAGCGGCGGCGATCCCAGTCAGATCTACAAACCGCTCGATGGCTGGAAGCCAGGGGGTTCACGCGCGCAGGAACTCGACTTCTGGATGAACGGGCCGATTCCGCCTCAGAGCACATCGCTGGGAGTTGCGCCCGGCGCTTCGCAAAGCAAGCCCGGACCGGCCGCCCAGCCGAAGGCCGGCAAGACACCCAAGAAAACAGGCAAGGCACCAAAGAAGCCGGCCAAGGCCGCCAAAAAGGCAAGGTCCGGCAAGGCCGCCAAAAAAACATCCAAAAAGACCAAGGCCGGGCGGACACCGAAAAAAGCCGGACGCGCCAAAGCCGCCAAAAAGCCGGCGGCGTCACGCCGCGGGGCCAAAGCAAAAGCCAAGCGGAAGCGTTGAAGACGTAGATAACGGCCAACCGTCTGCGCACATCGTTCATGCCGACGACTACCGGAACGATCTGAAGATATTGCGCAGCGTTTTTGATGGCTGCTGATACTTCGGCGGCTCCCCCGGGGCGCGTCCACCGGCAGAAGCCATCTTGACGAACAAGTAAGTTATGGCTTACCGTTAGCCATGGCTTACGGAAACGCCCTGACTGTGCTTGCAGACCCGACGCGGCGGAAGGTGTTCGAGCGCCTGCGCGCCGGGCCGCGCCCCGTGAACGTCCTTGCGGCAGGGCTTCCCGTCTCCCGGCCGGCGGTGTCGCAACACCTGAAAGTGCTCAAGGGCGCCGGCCTTGTCGAAGAACGCAGCGAAGGCGTGCGCCGGATTTATTCGCTCAAGCGCGAAGGCCTGATCGAATTGCGGGCCTGGCTGGACAGTTTTTGGGGCGATGCGCTGGAGGCCTTCAAACTGGAAGCCGAAAAATCCCACAAAACGCGAAGGAGTAGATGAATGAACGACGTGGCCGTCATCGCACCCGTGCGCAAAACCGTTCGCGTCAAGGCGCCCATTGCCCACGCGTTCGAAGTCTTCACCGGCGGCCTCACGCGCTGGTGGCCATTCGACCACGGCGTCGGCAAGAAACCGATTCAGAAAGTGCTGATGGAGCCGCGGCTCGGCGGGCGCTGGCTTGAGATAGCGGAAGACGGCACGGAAACCAGCGTCGCCACGATTACCCTTTGGGAGCCGCCGCATCGGCTGGTGATGGTCTGGCAGATCAACGCCCAGTGGAAGCCGGACGCCGCGATGAAATCGGAGGTCGACGTCCGCTTTGCCGCCGACGGGCCGGACGCCACGCGCGTCGAACTCCTGCACCACAAGTTCGAGACCATGGGTGCGGAAGCGGGCGCCTCGATGCGCAAAGACGTCGACGGCGGCTGGCCGGGTCTGATCGAACGCTATGTGCGGGAGGCCGAACGGAGCAAAAGTTGAACCGGTTTGCTGCGGCCGCGCTATAATATCAACCGTGTATGAGGAGATCGTCATGTCGGAATTCATCGTGTATTCCATCCCCGGCAGTCCGTTCGGACGCGCTGTCCTGACCACGCTGGAAGAGAAGGGCGCATCGTATCGCTTTTCGCCTGTCGCGCCGGGCACGCTACGCTCGCCTGACCATCTGGCCCGTCATCCCTTCGGCCGGGTACCGGTGCTGGAGCATAACGGCTTCCTCCTCTACGAGACCCAGGCCATCCTGCGCTACCTCGACCGGGTGCTGCCGAACCCTGCGCTTACGCCTGTCGATCCCAAGCGCGCCGCACGAATGGATCGGGTGATGAATGTCAACGACTGGTACCTGTTCCAGGGCGTTGCCAACGTCATCGTCTTTCATCGCGTGGTGGGGCCGCGGGTGATGGGTCTTACGCCCGACGAGGCGGCGATCGAAGCCGCGATGCCGAAAGCGCGCGCGGTATTCGCTGAACTGGCGCGGCTTCTGGGCGGGCAATCCTATTTCGCCGGCGACACCATGTCGCTCGCAGACCTCCATCTCGCGCCACAGATCGGCTT
>CATPAO010000328.1 GCA_955652025.1 Casimicrobiaceae bacterium | reverse complement strand
TTCAGTACGTCGAGATTGTCTTCGAGCGCGCCCATCCATGGATTCATCTTCTCCTCTTCCGTGCCTGGCAGGAAGCCGATGTCCTCGCCGACCGGCACGGTGACGCGCGTCATGATGATTTCGGTGTACACCTTGAACTCGAGCGTCAGCATCAGACCCGCGGCCAGCGTCAGCAGCGTCTTTCCCGTGCCGGCTTGGCCGAGCAGCGTGACGAAGTCGATCTCCGGATTCATTAAGAGGTTGAGTGCGAAATTCTGTTCGCGATTTCGCGCGACGATTCCCCACACGTTGTTCTTCTGGTGCGTGTAATCCTTGAGCGTCGACAGCAACGCCGTGCGGCCCGCGATCTCCTTGACCACCGCGTAGAACGGCGCTTCGCCCGGCTTCTCCTGATAAAGGAATTCATTCAGATGCAGCGACGAGGCGAGCGGGCCGGTGATGCGGTAGTACGTGTGACCGCCTTGCTGCCACGACTCCATGCCCTTGCCGTTGCGATCCCAAAAATCCGCGGCGAGTTCGCGCACACCCGAATAGAGGAGCTCGGTGTCCTCGAGCACCTTGTCGTTGAAATAGTCCTCGGCGGCGATGCCGAGCGTACGCGCCTTGATCCGTAGGTTGATGTCCTTCGACACCAGGATCACGTTGCGCCGCGGATGATGGCGCACGAGGTGCATCGCGACGGCGATGATCTGGTTGTCGGCTTTGTGATTCGCGAACGACGCGGGCAGCGGCGTCGTGATCGCTTCGGTCTGCAGGAACAGTCGGCCGGTGGCGGCGCCGCCCGATTTCTCGGCGAGAGGAATGCCCTGCACGATCGCGTCGACGCTATTGTTCGCGTACGCCGTTACCAAGTCATCCAGGAATCGCGACGCCTGGCGCGCATTGCGCGCGACTTCGGTCATGCCTTTCTTGTTCGCGTCGAGCTCCTCGAGCGTGAGGATCGGCAGATAGATGTCGTGTTCCTCGAACCGGAAGAGGCTCGTGGGGTCGTGCATCAAGACGTTGGTGTCGAGCACGAACAGCTTGGTCGCGGTCGACGGGCCGGATTTCGCTGGCTTGCGGGAGGGGAGGAGGTGCAGCGTGGACGGAGCGGGGCGGAGCTTGCGTTCGACCATGGGCCTCCAGCGTCGGGAAAGGACTGCTCGGCGTCATTTAGCGCCCGAAACCCAGGGAATACAAGCCATTGTGGTGGCGAGGTGCCGACAACGGAAGAGTTTGTGGTGGAAAGCGGACAGGCGATTATCCCGTAGTTGACGGATTGCAGCTGACCCGGCCCGACGATTTGACGTATCGTTCGCTCATCGTGACGCTGCTAGCCGACATCGTCGCCACGTCGGAGCGCGTGGCGCAAACCTCGCGCCGCAACACCAAGATCTCCGAGCTCGCGGCCTGTCTGCGCCGCCTCGCGCCCGACGAGATCGAAACGGGCGTCGCATTTCTCGCGGGCGAAACGCGCCAGGGGCGCATCGGAATCGGCTATGCACTGCTGCGCGCGGCGCGCCCCGGCGCGCACGCCGAAACCGCGACGTTGACGCTCTTGGAAATCGACGAGGCATTGACCCGCATCGCGGCAACGGCCGGAGCGGGATCGGCGGCGGAACGCACGCGGATCCTGCGGCAACTGCAGGAGCGCGCGACAGCCGGCGAAAGCGGATTTATCGAGCGCCTGCTGCTGGGCGAGCTGCGGCAGGGCGCGCTCGAAGGACTGATGCAAGACGCGGTGGCGCAGGCGGCGTCGCTTCCCGCGGCCGTGGTGCGGCGGCGGGCCATGTTCGCCGGCGGCGTCGCGGCCGTCGCACGGACCGCGCTGACGGAAGGCGCGACGGGGCTCGAACGTTTTTCGCTGCGGCTCATGCAGCCGGTGACGCCGATGCTCGCGCAACCGGCGGACGATGTCGGTGATGCACTTTCGGCGCTCGGCACGGCAGCGTTCGAATGGAAGCTCGACGGCGCGCGTGTCCAGGTCCACAAGGATGGCGACGACGTCCGTGTGTTCACGCGCAATCTAAACGACGTGACTGCGTCGGCGCCGGAGATCGTCGAGGCGTTGCGCCGCGTGGCCGCGCACGACTTGATCCTCGACGGCGAGACGATCGCGCTCCAGCGCGACGGTGCGCCGCAGCCGTTCCAGGTCACGATGCGGCGGTTCGGTCGCACGCTCGACGTGACGTCGATACGGGCCTCGCTGCCGTTGTCGGTGTTCTTCTTCGATTGCCTGCGCTGCGACGGCGAGGCGCTGGTCGAGCGGCCGCTCGAAGAACGCACATCTGCACTGTCGCGCGCGCTGCCCGCAGATCTCATCGTGCCGCGGCTCGTCACCGCGGACACCGCGATTGCGCGGCAGTTCTTCGATGACGCGCTTGCCCGCGGCCACGAAGGCCTCATGGCGAAGTCGTTAACGGCGCCGTACGATGCCGGGAGTCGCGGCACATCGTGGCTCAAGATCAAACGCACGCACACGATCGACCTCGTCATCCTGGCGGCCGAATGGGGTCACGGCCGGCGGAAGGGCTGGCTGTCGAACCTGCATCTCGGTGCGCGCGACCCCGTGAAAGGTGGCTACGTGATGCTCGGCAAGACGTTCAAGGGGATGACCGACGAAATGCTGGCGTGGCAGACCACGGAACTGCTCGCGCGCGCAGTCGAGCGCAGCGATTGGGTCGTCGCCGTGCGGCCTGAGCTCGTCGTCGAAATAACGTTCAACGACTTGCAGGCGAGCCCCCGCTATCCCGGCAAGCTCGCGCTGCGATTCGCGCGCGTCAAACGCTTTCGACCCGACAAAAGTGCGGACGAAGCGGATACCATCGAAACCGTGCGCGCGATCTATGCGGGACAAATAGCGCGGGTGAGCGGCGCGCGGATCGACGAGCCGCTGGCGTTCGTGAAACGCAACTAGGCGCCGATCGACGGCGGCGCATTCATGCCGCCAAGTCCTTGACTACCTGCAGCACCTCGCCTGCGTGGCCGGCGACCTTGACGCCGCGCCATTCCCGAGCGAGTTTGCCATCCGAGCCGATCAGGAACGTGGAGCGCTCGATTCCGCGTACCTTCTTGCCGTACAACACCGGAAGAGAACGGCCCCGCGTGAAGTCGTTTAAGGCAGTGGTTGATCATGTCGGGAGCATTGATCTCGATGAATGTAATATATCGGCGCAGGAACACAAGCACGAGGAATCGCTCGAGCTTGTCGTCGATCGAATGCTGTTCGACCGGCGGCCCTTCGTTGATCGGCAAGTGCGCCGCGTGCATCGTCGGTCCGCGAAATGGGTTGAACGATCCGCCACCGCCGCGTCGGTGGATCTCGGCCGGCCCGGTGATCGTCCGGGTCAATAACAGCCGGGTGATGCGCTACGAGCCGAACGTAACGAGCCCGAATGTGATCGGCGGGCATCCGAACAACAGCGCGGGCGCTTTCGCGGGCCAGACCGTGGGCGGTGGTGGGAAGGCAACAAGTGATTGCTATGACCCGTCGACGGGACTATTCACACGCTCCTGCAACAATCAGGCGGCGAAGGATTTTTCGACGATCGGTGGAGGGGAAGGCAATCTAGCGAGCGACTACTTTGCTACAGTGGGCGGGGGCGATTCAAACACCGCGGGCCTGTTTGCAACAGTGGCCGGCGGCGAGCGGAACAGCGCCAGCGGTCAAGACGGCGCAGTCGGCGGAGGTCTACAAAACCTCTTGTCGACAGTGGGCGGTGGACTCGGGAACTTCGCGACCGGTTACGCCAGTACTGTTCCAGGCGGCGACCAGAATGTTGCCGGCAGTGACCGGTCCTTTGCTGCCGGCCATAGGGCGAAGGCAACCACGACCGGATCGTTCATATGGGCCGACTCCCGAGATTTCGATTTCGGCCCATCGGTGGGCAACTTTTTTGGTGTCAGGGCCACCGGCGGGGTGGGCCTGACCATCGCCATCAACCCGACCACCGGCGCGGTTACCCAGTTCTGCAACCTGTTGCCGCCTATCGCGAGTTGGTCATGCACGAGCGACCGAGACGCGAAAGAAAACTTCGTCCCAGCGGACGGCAAGGACATCCTGCAGCGGCTGGTAGCGATGCCTCTCCTCTCATGGAATTTCAAAGGCGCTGATCCCACCATACGCTCGCTCGGACCCACTGCCCAGGATTTCTATGCGGCGTTCGGCTTTGGCAGAGACGACAAGACCGTCGCCAGCATCAATCTAGAGGGAGTAGCGCTGGCGGCGATCCAAGGCCTGCACCAGCTCGTGCAGGAAAAGGATGCACGGATCGTCGCGCTCGAGCAGCACGTGACCGAGGTGGAGTCACTTCGCGGCGAGCTGGCGGCGCTCAGATCTGCGCTCACAGAATTGCTGCAGGAACGGCGAGTGGCAGCGCGGGGGAACTGACGAGCATCGTCGCGGCGGCGCAGAACGGCCGCTGTGCGTTTCTATGGGCGCGAGATAGGGTAAGGGCACGTCCGCCGAGAAGCGCGGCGTCTGGCGCCTGTATAAACAG
>CATPAO010000327.1 GCA_955652025.1 Casimicrobiaceae bacterium | reverse complement strand
GATCGTCTCCTGCCCGTCCTGCGGCCGCGCCCAGGTCGATGTGTACACGCTCGCCGACCGGGTGACCGCGGGCCTGGAGGGCATGGACGTGCCGCTGCGGGTCGCCGTGATGGGCTGCGTCGTCAACGGCCCGGGCGAGTCCAAGCTCGCCAACATCGGCATTTCGTTGCCGGGCACCGGCGAAATTCCGGTGGCGCCTGTGTTCGTCGACGGAAAGAAAACGGTGACGCTCAAGGGCGATCGGATCGCGGAGGAATTTCAGCAGATCGTCGACGAGTACGTCCGCAGCACCTACGGGGGCGAGGCCGCGACGCCGAGCTTGCAGCCGGACACGAAGACAATCGTGGTCAAGGCGCTCGCGTGAAAAGCGGCGTGATCGAAACCGGCACGAACGTGCCCGCGCCGCCGTCACGGGACGACGCACGCGCAACGCGTCCGGCGCCACTGCAGGCGGTACGCGGAATGAACGACGTGCTGCCCGACGAAGCGGCTCTGTGGGAGTATTTCGAGGACACCGCGCGCGGCGTGTTTCGCCGCTACGGCTATCGCAACGTGCGCGTGCCGGTCGTCGAGCCGACGCCGCTGTTCGTCCGATCGATCGGCGAAGTGACCGACATCGTCGAAAGGGAAATGTATACGTTCGAGGATCGGCTGAACGGCGACAGCCTGACGCTGCGCCCGGAGGCGACGGCGGGCATCGTGCGCGCCGCGATCGAGCACAATCTTCTGTACGATCGTCCGCAGCGCGTCTGGTTCGCGGGGCCGATGTTTCGCCACGAGCGGCCGCAGAAGGGACGTTACCGCCAATTTCACCAGATCGATGTCGAGGCACTCGGATTCGCCGGTCCCGACGTCGACGCCGAGCAAATCGCGATGCTGGCGCGGCTCTGGCGCGAGCTTCGCCTCCACGATGCCGTCCGTCTCGAGATCAACTCGATCGGCGATGCCACCGAGCGCCGCGTGCATCGCGCCGCACTGGTCGACTATTTCACGCGGCATGCCAGTGCGCTCGACGTCGACGCGAGACGACGGCTCGACACCAATCCGCTGCGGATTCTCGACAGCAAGAATCCCGCGCTGCAGGACGTCATCGCCGGCGCACCGCGGCTCGTCGATCGCCTGGAGTCGGCGTCGCGCGCGCATTTCGAGGGCCTGCAAGCGCTGCTCGAGGAGGCCGGCATCGCGTTCACGATCAATCCGCGTCTCGTGCGCGGACTCGACTACTACAATCGCACGGTGTTCGAGTGGATCACCGACCGTTTGGGCGCGCAGGGCACGGTCGCCGGCGGCGGACGCTACGACGGCTTGTTCGAGCAGTTGGGCGGCAAGCCGACGCCGGCCTGTGGCTTTGCGATGGGCATCGAGCGGATGATCCTGCTATTGCAGGAATCGCGAAGGGAAACGCGTGAGGCGCCGCTCGCCTACGTCGTTCATGCGGGCGAGGCGGCTGCGCCGCTCGCGCGACGCATCGCCGACACGCTCCGCGACGCCGGGCACGCGGCAGTGATTCACGCCGGCGGCGGCACCTTCAAGGCGCAAATGAAGCGCGCCGACGCGAGCGGCGCGCGCTACGCGCTCATCATCGGCGACGACGAGGCGGCAAAGGGTACGGTGTCGGTCAAGCCGTTGCGCGAATCGGGCGAGCAGTTCGCCGTCGCCGCAAGCGACATCGTGTCGCGGCTCGCGGTCTCCATCGGACCGCCGGGCAGCGGCGCGATCTGAAACGCAGGAACAGGACACTGGAAACGGCAATGGCAGCTTACGACCTCGAAGAACAGGAAAAGATCGACGATCTCCGCGCATGGTGGGATCGCTATGGCGGGACGGTCACCGTCGGCGTCGTGCTCGCGGCCGTCGTCATCGGCGGCGTGCAGGGCTGGCGCTGGTGGACCGGAAGCCGCGCCGCGGAGGCGTCGGTGTTGTACCAGGCGGTGAGCGACGCCGCGCGCAAGAACGATCCTGCCAAGGGCAAGGACGCGATGATGCAGCTCGTCGACAAATTCGGCGGCACCGCGTACGCGCCGCGGGCGGCGCTCGTCTACGCGAAAATGCAGTTCGACGCCGGCGACAAAGGCGGTGCCAAGTCGCAGCTCACGTGGGTCGTCGACCACGCCGACGAGGACGAGCTCAAAGCGATCGCGCGTTATCGGCTGGCGGAGATCCAGCTCGATGCCGGCCAAGCGGACGAAGCGCTGAAGACGCTCGACGCCAGGCGGCCCGATTCGTTCAATGGGCTGTACGCCGATTTGCGCGGCGATGCGCTCGCGGCGGCGGGGCGCGCAGCGGAATCGCGCGCGGCGTATCAGGAAGCGCTTGCGGGCCTCGATCCAAAGTCGTCGTATCGCGCGTACGTGCAGGTCAAGCTCGACGCAGCCGGAGGTGCCATCTCGGTGCCGCCGACGGCAGCGGGCTCGAGTGCGGCAGCCGCGCCGCCGGCGCCCGCCGCCGCCAAGCCATGACATCGCGTCGTTCCCTCGCGGTCACGGCCATCGCCGCGGCGCTCGTTTCCGGCTGCTCGACGACATTCTCGTCGTGGGTACCCTCGCTGCCGTCGATTCCCGCGCCGTCGTTCGGCTGGCTGTTCGGGAAGAGCAACAAGCCCGGCCCGCTGCCCACTCTGAGCGCGACGGCGACGCCGCGGCTCAATTGGCAGGTCAACGTCGGTAAGGCGACGCCCGGCCTCGCCCCGGCCATCACGCAGTCGGCGGTCTATGCCGCGGCGAACGACGGCACGGTCGTCCGCGTCGACGCGGCGAGCGGCCGCGTCGTCTGGCGCATCAATATCGGGCAAAAAATTGCCGCCGGCCCCGGCGCCGACGAAACGCGTGTCGTGGTCGGGACCGACAAGGGCGACGTGCTCGCCTTCGATGCCGCCGACGGCAAGGCCGCGTGGACGTCGCGCGTATCGAGCGAGGTCATCGCGCCGCCAAAGGTCGCCGACGAGATCGCGGTCGTGTTCTCCGGCGACGGCCGCATCTACGGCCTCAACGTCGCGGACGGCAAGACCAAATGGGTCAACCAGCGCACG
>CATPAO010000326.1 GCA_955652025.1 Casimicrobiaceae bacterium | reverse complement strand
TCGAGCCAGCGCGGCTTGATCGGCCGGCGCACGAAATGGAAACGCCCGTGAACCTCCGGATAGCTCTGAATCCCGGCAACCGTCGCCACCTCCCAGTTGCCGAAATGACCGGTGAGGATCAGCACGCCTTTTTTGCCCTCGAACGCGCGCACGAACGCGTCGAGGTTTTCGACTCGAACCAGCGCGCGCTTTTGCGCGCTGGACAGCCAGCGGAACTTGAAGAACTCGACACCGAGCCGCCACAGATGTGCGTAATGCGCCTCCGCGAGCCGGTCGATCTCGGCGGGCGGCACCGAGGCGCCGAACACGCGCCGCAGATTCTCGAGGACGACCCGACGCCGGAACGGCAGCACGCGAAACAGGAGGCGGCCGGCGAGCGGAACGGCGGTGCTGGCAGGCAACGCCAGCGCGACCACGGACGCGCTCTGGCGATCGTGCGTGAGCGAAACGGCAATGCCCGAAATGCGATGCCGTCCGAGGAGCGCCTGCGCTTTTGGCCCGCAGACGATATGCGGCGCGCCGTACGCGTCGCGCGCCACCGAAAAATCGGCCGGCTCGATCTGGCCGAGTGAGAGCTCGCGCGGAAACAGCTTGATGCAGGCTTCCTTGGCCGCGTAGCGCGCGGCAAGGCTCGCGGCGCGGCCGGGCCCGTCGCCGCTGTCTTCGAGCTCCTGCGGCGAGAAGATTTTCGCGAGGTCCCCCGGCGGCGACTGTGCGAGCATCCGCTCGATCCGTGCGATCTCGACGGTGTCGATGCCGCATCGCGCCGGGGAGGTGTCCGACGATGCGCCGATGTCCGCCACGGCGTCAGGCCGCGCGGACGATCAGCGCCGCGTCGGTGCCCGCGAACCCGCGGCAGAGGATCAACGCCACTTTGCTGCGCGGCGCTTGCGGCGTCGCGGCGACCGGCAGTCCGGCGCAGTCGGGATCGAGATCGGAGAGCGTCGCGATGCCGGGCACGACGCCTTCGGCCAAGGCGGCGAGCGCGATGACCGTTTCGGCGATTCCAGCCGCGGCGATCAAATGGCCGATCGCCCACTTGAACGCGGTGACCGGGGGAATCGCGGCGCCGAACACGCGCTTGATCGCGGCGGCCTCCGACGCGTCCGATTGCCGCGTGCCATTGCCGTGCGCGACGATCATGCCGATGTCGGCGGGACCCAATCGGGCGTCGTGCAACGCGTCGCCGATCGCGCGCGCGAGACCGTCGCCGTCGTCGCGGATCGCGAGCAAGCCCGTCGCTTCGCTCGTGTGGCCGCCGCCCAGCACCTCGCCGATCACCGTCGCGTTCCGCGCGGCCGCGCTGGCCTCGGTTTCGAGCACGAGCGCACCCGCGCCCTCGCCGAAAACGCTGCCCGAGCGCGCGGCGTCGAACGGCCGGATCGTGTCCGCCGCGAGCAAGCCGCACTGATGGTAGTAGAGCACCATCTGCGGCTCGATCAGCGCGTCGTGCCCCATGGCGACCGCGCGATCGGCCTCGTCGTTGGCGAGCGCTTCGGCCGCCTCGATCACCGCAAGCGTGCCGCCGCAACTGTGGTTGGTGATGCAGGCGTTGCCGCCCTTCAGGTTGTACTTGATGCCGACGTGGCAGAGCACGTTGTTCGGCAGCGTGCGCAGGAGCCACATCGGATTGACGACGTTGCCCAACTCCTCGCCGAAGCGCACGAGGTCGCCATTGGCTTGCGTCATCAGCGGGAAATACTCGTACTGCGTGTTGTAGGCGCCGCCGCCGGAGCCAACGTACGATCCGGTGCGGTCGCTGTAGATCGCGGCGTCCGCCGCCGTCAGCGACTCGCGATGCGCGCCGAATCCCGCCGCCTCGATCGCCTGGCTGCCTGCGAATATGCCGAACATGTCGGTGCGGCGAATGAACTTGTGCAGCTTGCGGTCGACGACGAATTCGCGCGGATTGAAATCGGCGACTTCGGCGGCCACCTTGATCGGCCAACCGGCCGTGTCCCATTGCTGGATCGGTGCGACCGCCGAGCGCCCTTCGCGCACCGCAGCCAGGATCGCCGCCGGCGATTTGCCCGCGCCGCAGACGACACCGCTGCCGGTGATCAGGATGCGAGGCTTGGCCATGGCGTTTCTCGTCAATCGCTCGCCGCGCCGGCGCCGTCGACCTCATCCGGGTGCCGCAGCACGACGCAACTGTTCGAGCCGCCGAAGCCGAACGAGTTGGAGAGCGTCATTCGCACGCGGCCGCGGCGCGGCGCGCCGAGCACGAGATTGAGGTCGCAGTCGGGATCCGGATCGCGGTAGTTCGCGTTGACCGGCATTTCGCCACGATCGATCGCGAGCGCGCATGCGACGAGCTCGACCGCGCCGGCGGCCGCGATCAGATGTCCCATCGAGCTCTTGGTTGAGCTGACCGACACTGTGCGCGCGAGGTCGCCGAACACCGCATGGATCGCCGCGGATTCGCTCAAGTCGTTCATTGTCGTCGACGTGCCGTGCGCGTTGATGTAGTCGATGTCGGCGGGCGTGGCGCCGGCGTCCTTCAGCGCGGCGCGCATCGACTGGATCGGGCCGTCGCCGTCGGGCGGAGAGTCGGTGATCCGGTACGACGACAACGAATTGCCGTCGCCGGCCAATTCGGCGTAGATGTGCGCGCCGCGGCGGCGCGCCGAGTCCCATTCCTCGAGTACGACGAATCCGGCGCCTTCGCCAAGCACGAAGCCGTTGCGCGTCGCGTCGAACGGGCGGCTCGCATGCGTGGGATCGTCGTTGTCCGCCGAGACCGCCGAGAGCAGGCAGAATCCGGCCAAGCCGACCGGGCTGATCATCGAGTCGAATCCGCCGGCGAGCGCATAGTCGACCGCGCCGCGGCGAATCAGCTTGAGCGCCGTGCCGATCGCCTGTCCGCCGGACGCGCACGCGGTATGCACCGAAGTCGCATAACCGCGAATCCCGAAACGCCGTGTCAGCAACGAGACGCCGGCGGTGGATTGACTGCGGCAGAACACGAGCGGGTCGGTGGCGACCGGATCGGCCAGCAGCCGGTCCGGATGTAACTCGCCGTCGGCGGCCGAGTGGCGGTGGATTCCCGCGAGGTCATCGAAGTCGACGCCCATCATGCCGGTGCCCACCGCGCAGCCCCACTGCGCGCCCGTCTCAAGGGTCGGCGCGATGCCGGCATCGCGGAGCGCCTGTTCCGCGGCGGCGAGCGCGAACTTGTGCGACCGGTTCGCGAACTTGAGGAGCTTGCGGTCGGCCTCGATCGAACGCACGTCGAAGTTCTTCACTTCGGCCGCGAACTGCGTCGAGAATCCGCGCGCGTCGAACAACGAGATCGGCGCGGCGCCGCTTTTGCCGGCGAGGAGCGCCGCCCACGTCGTTGCGACGTCGTTACCGACCGGCGTGACCAGTCCGACGCCGGTGATGGCGACGCGTTTTTTCATCGCACGATTTCCAGTCGCGCGGTAGCGACGACGCGGCCGTCGATTCGCGCGCGGAGCGCAGCCTTGGCCACGCCATCTTCCGGCGGCGCGAGGTCGATCCCAATGTCGACGTCCTTGCCCGGCTCGATGAACGAGCGCATCTTGACGTGCGTGACGCGCACAGGCCGTGGCACGGCGCCGTTCATCCATGGCGCTTCGCGCGCGAGGTCGAGCGCCAACGCGATCTGCGTGTCGAGCAGCAATGTCGCGGGAAACACCGCGCGGCGCGGAAAGTGATCGCCGAAAAACGGCGCGTACGTCGGCACGGGAAGCGTGGCCTGCAACGATTGTCCGTTGACGCGCTCCCGCACGTCGACGCGCGGCAATGTCACGCCCGCGAAGCGGTGCGGCGTCGCACCCTCGGCACAGAGCAGCGCGAACCGCTCGCGGAGCGCGTCGGGCGAGTCGAATTCGGCGACGGGGAGCATCGGTCCGAGACAGTGGATGAGTTCGATGATGCGCTTGCCGTCGACGGCCGCCGATCCGCTGTACGCGACGGCATGCTCGTCGCAGCTCTCGATCTCGACGGCGAGGTCCAGCGTGCGACCGGGCACGGCCTCGCCATGGAAGCGCGTTTCGGTCGCGAGCGCCGCAACCGGACGGCCGCGGAAATCGATATGCGCCATCGATACCCATGCGGCGAGCTGCCCGACCGCTTCGGCGACGAGGCACGACGAAAACGCGGGGAGGTGCGCGGGCACCGCGAACCGGCCGCGCGCGCGCGTTGCCGGCACGAAATCGGTGATGCGATCGACGAACGAGTACGCGGCGAAGTGCGGCGACATGCGGATAGAGTTCCCGCGCGGGGCGGCGTTACGCCGGTGCCCGCGCCGGTGCCTCGCGCTGCGCGCGGATCACCAGCTTGCAGAACGTTTCCGGCGTGAATAGGCGCGGAATGTCGGCGACCTTCATCGGCAGCTTGAACCGCTCGGCCGGCACTTCGGTCAAGTATCCCTTGAGTTGCGCGACCCCTTTTTCGGTGACGATGCCCTTTTGCTCGAACTCCGCTTCCGGCAAGTCGCCGCGCGCGTTCTCGACGATCTTGTTGCGCGGGATCTTGACCTTGAACGCGCGCTCGAGCCGGAACACCATGTCGAGAAAGTCAATCGATTCGGCGTCGAGGCCCTCGATCAGCGACACGTTGGGCTTGATGTCGTCGATTTCGCAGCCGAGCGCATCGGCGATCGTTTCGGCGACCTTCGGAAACACGGCGTTGATTGCTTCCTGGGTAATCGTTGCTTCTGCCATTTTTGCTTTCCCTTGAATTTCAGTTATTCCATTTTGAAACCGCCATCGACGTGGAGCACTTCCCCCGTCACGTAATCGGCATAGGCGGACGCCAAGAACCACACCGCGCACGCCACGTCTTGCGGCTTGCCGAAGCGCCGCAACAGGATCTTCGCCTTCACCGTGTCGCCGGCGAGCTCGCGCACATCCTCCGACATCTCCGTCTCGATGACGCCGGGCGCCACGGCGTTGACAGTGATCTTGCGCGGTGCCAGCTCGACCGCCAGCGCGCGCGTGAACGCATTGATCGCGCCCTTGGAGGCGGCGTAGTTGGTCTGGCCGCGTCCGCCCTTTTCGCCCGACACCGAGCTCAGGTTGATGATCTTGCCCGCGCGCTGCACGATCATGTGCGGCACGACGGCGCGCGTTACGTTGAACACGCCGCCGACATTGGTGTCGAGCACCGAGCGGACGTCGTCGTCCTCGAGCGCGGCGAGCTGGTTGTCGCGGATGATGCCTGCGTTGTTCACCAGGACGTCGATGCGGCCGCAACGCTCGGCCACGCGCTCGACCGCCGCCGCGCAGGCCGCGGAGTCGCGGACGTCGACCTGCTCGGCCGCCACCTTGTGGCCGGCGTTTGTTGCGTTGGCGACGACCGCGTCGGCGGCGTCCAAATTGCCGCGGTAGAAGAACGTGACATCGCAGCCTTCGTCGGCAAAGAGCAGGACGATCGCGCGGCCGATGCCGCGGCTGCCGCCCGTGACGATGACGGTTTTGCCCGCGAGTCCCGCATCGATTTTCATTAGCCCGAAATCGCGAAGCCGCCGTCGACGACGAGCGTATGGCCGTTGATCATCGCCGCTTCGGGCAGGCACAGCAGGTAGACGGCGCCCGCGACATCGGCAGGCGTCAATACCGGTCCGGCCGGCGTGCGGTGGGCGAAGTTCTGCAGCAATTCGTCGCGGTTCGGAAAATACGCGAGCGCATCGGTATCGACGACGCCCGCGCTCACGGTATTCACCCGAATGCCGCGCGGACCCAATTCCTGCGCCAGCGCACGCACCAGCGACTCCAGCGCCGCTTTCGAGGCGCCGATGAAGCCGTAGCTCGGCATCGCGCGCGACGCGCCGAGGCTCGACATCGCGATGATCCGTCCGCCGTCCCTCATCAGCGGCAGCGCGCGCTGCGCGAGCAGGTTGACGGCGAGCGCGTTCGTTTCGAGGCACCAGCGCCAGTGCTTGAGTCCCATGTCCATGACCGGCTTCAACACGCCGGACGCGGCGTTGCTGACGACGATGTCGACGCGGTCGAAGTGCTTGCCGAACTCGGCGAAGATCTCGTCGACGGACTCCGGTACACCGACGCTGCCCTGGATCGTCACGGCACGCCGTCCGAGCGCGCGAATCTCGCCAGCCAGCACCTCGGCCTCGTCGTGGCTGTTGTAGTAGTTGACCGCGACGTCTGCGCCGCCTTGCGCAAGCTTTTGCGCGATGGCGCGCCCGATGCCGCGTGCGGCGCCCGTGACGAGCGCCACCTGACCTCTGAGGGGAAGGCCCATGTCCTGGAATGCTCTAAGAAATCGTGGCGGTGCGACCCGGTCGGCAGCGACCGGCCCCATCGCTCTGGATGGGAGCAAAATCGCTATTTTAACCGGCCCGGGGTGCGCCCGGCAGCAGGATGCCGCGATCGACGTCGTGGATGTCCGTTCGGCCGCAAAAGGCCATCGTGAGGTCCAATTCCTTGTGGAGGATCTCCAGGCACTTGGTCACGCCGGCTTCCCCCATCGCGCCCAGCGCATAGAGGAACGATCGCCCGATCAATGTGCCCTTGGCGCCCAGCGCCACCGCCTTCAGGACATCCTGGCCGGAACGAATGCCGCCATCCATCCAGACCTCGATTTTCGACCCGACGTCGTCCGCGATCGCCGGCAGCGCTTCGATCGACGACGGCGCGCCGTCGAGCTGGCGCCCGCCGTGGTTGGACACGATCAGCGCGTCGGCGCCGGTGTCGGTGGCGAGCCGCGCGTCCTCGACGTCCAGGATGCCCTTGAGGATCAGCTTGCCGCCCCAGCGTCGCTTGACCCATTCGACGTCGCGCCAATCGAGGCTCGGGTCGAACTGCTGGTTCGTCCACGCCGACAGCGAGCTCATGTCCTCGACGCCGCGGACATGGCCGACGATGTTGCCGAAGTGCCGCCGCTTGGTGCCGAGCATGCCGAGACACCAGCGCGGCTTGGTCGCGAGGTTGATGAGATTCGCCAATGTCGGCTTCGGCGGCGCGGAGAGGCCGTTCTTCAGATCCTTGTGCCGCTGGCCGATGATCTGCAGGTCCAGCGTGAGCATCAGCGCGGAACAGCGGGCGGCCTTGGCGCGGTCGATCAACCGCTCGATGAAATCGCGGTCGCGCAGCACGTAGAGCTGGAACCAGAACGGCGCGCTCGTATGCGCCGCGACGTCCTCGATCGAGCAGATGCTCATCGTCGACAGCGTGAACGGAACGCCGAATCTCTCCGCCGCGCGCGCGGCGAGAATTTCGCCGTCGGCGTGCTGCATGCCGGTCATGCCCGTCGGCGCGAGCGCGACCGGCATCGCCACGTCCTGGCCGATCATTTGCGAGCGCGTCGAGCGACGTTCCAAATTTACCGCGACGCGCTGGCGCAGCCGGATTTTCTGGAATTCGCTCTCGTTGGCGCGGTACGTGCCCTCGGTCCACGAGCCCGAGTCCGCGTAGTCGTAGAAGATCCGCGGCACGCGCTTTTTCGCGAGCCCGCGGAGGTCCTCGATGCAGGTAATCACGCGCATGGGACCCACACGCTTGCGGCTGTCGCCGCTGCGCTGCCACCCGAGCGGGTGCAATTCGCACCTTGGGGCGGCCCGACGGTGCTCATTCGATCGCCGTTCAGCCCGCAGCGCGCCGCGCTCGGACTAGACGTTGCGCCTCGAGACACCAGTGTTTCTTGATGCTGTACCAGACGTCCGCCGCCCACATCACGTGCGCCTGCGCCTCGGGCGGCAGCGCCGAGGCGTCGGCGTTGGCGTCCGGGACGTACGCATTGAGCCATTCGCGCACCTGCGGATCGTTCGGCAGGTCCTGCGTCACCGGTACCGTGACGTGGTTGTAGGTCGCGGGCAGCGTGACGTTGCGCACCTGCGCCGTGCCGTTGGGCTCGTAGCGGGAATCCAGCGGATTGCCGGGGATGCTCAACGCGACGAAGTCGACCTCGATGAAGTAGCCGGTGAATTCGTCGACGGTGTTCGGGATCTTGCGCAGCGTCGAAAGATCCTCCCACCAGCCCGGCAGGGCCAACGCAAAGCCGCCGGCCCCGACCGCGGAGGCGTAGGCGACGGAGAGCCCGACGACCGGGCGCTCCTGACCCGTTAGCGGGTCGACGATCGTGGTCCGGTCCTCCAATGCGGCGGTGAACGGATTCCAGAGCCGGAGGCTGTCGCCGTTCTGGCCCGCGAGGTCCTTGAGAATCTTCACCGCCGATAAGCCCCCCTGGCTGTGGCCGATCAGCATCGGCCGCATGCCGTCGTGCTCGTACTGCCAGGCGACGAGACCCGCGAGCTGGGGAGTGAGCAAGTAGGGGCTGTACGACCATTCGCCGTCGGCCGGGTCGCGGATGTGCGCCTCCGGGTACCCCATCTGCGACAGGAACCTGCCGAACGAAACCATCAGCAAATGGACCGGAAACACGCCCCCGTGCAGCAGGATGATCCGCGGCGCGGGACCTCGGGCGAGCGTTTCGCGCACGTCGCTGTCGGAAATGTGCGCGGGATCGAGGGCGAGAATGCGGTCCTCGATCGCGCGATCGACGGCAAGCGACGCGAGAATTGCACCGGGAGGTGGCCGTCCGGCATTCGCCGCGTCGTAGGCGCCCGTCGGCGCCGTCGCGCAACCGGCCTGCACCAGCGC
>CATPAO010000325.1 GCA_955652025.1 Casimicrobiaceae bacterium | reverse complement strand
GCCAATCAGCGCCGCCGTGCGCTTTAGCACTTCGATCGCGCGCGGATCGGATAGTCCGGCAAGCCGCCACTGGTAGGCATCGCGCGCCGCCGCGGCCGCGAGCTCGTCGGCCATGCTCTCGACCGCGAAGCAATTGGCGACCTTGCCCGGCGCACGAATGTTCGACGGCCGCAGCGGCGAGGTCTTGTGCCAGTGCACTTGGACCTCCTGATGAGGGGCGGCGTACGACGGCGCGCCGTTCTGGCTGATGAGGCCCGTCGATATGCCGAGCGGCTGTGCGATGCCGGCCGCTTCGGGCGCAAGCAGCGGGACATTCGGTAGATTCGCCGTCGCCTTCGGCAGCCACATCTCGGTTTTCCACGCCGCAATCCTACCGTCGGCGTCAAGCGCGCTTTCGATCGCGAGTAGCTGCGGCGGGCCCTTGGGATCGAAGCCGTGCTCGTCGGCGCGCGACCACTGCACGCGCACCGGTTTGCCGACGGCGCGCGACAGCAGAATCGCGTCGGCGGCAGCGTCGTCGTGCCCGTTCATTCCGTAGCAACCGGCGCCGTCCAGATAGATGAGTCGCACCGCGGCCTGCGGCAGTCCCAGCATCGTCGCGTACGCCTCGCGGTACTTGTGCGTCGCCTGCGATGCGGTCCAGACGGTCGCGCGGTCGGGGCGCACGTCGGCCACCGCGCACGACGGTCCCATCGAGCCGTGCGTTTGCATCGGCCAGTAGTATTCGGCGCGCAGACGTTGCGAGGCCGCGACCAGCGCCGCTCGCGCGTCGCCCTTGCGCAGGATGAACTCCTCGCTCTCGAACGGACCGGCGCGAAGCCACTCGCGCACGGCGGCGTTCCCGATCAGCGTGCTGGCGTCCGACCATTGCGCCTTCAGCGTTCGCGCCGCAACGACGGCATCCCATTCGTCGGCCGCGACGACGCCCAAGAAGCTTGCGATCCGCACCACGCGCACGCCGGGAATGTTCTTGACGGAATCGGCATCGACGTCGATCAGCTTGGCGCCCACCGACGGCGGCCGGATCGCGCGCCCGTGCAGCATGTCGTCGATCGCGAAGTCGTGCACGAAGACGTGGCGGCCGGTGACCTTCGCCGGCACGTCGGGCCGCGGCAGCGGCTTGCCCACCACCGCATAGGTCTTCGGATCTTTGAGCGGCGCCTTGGCGTCGATTTTCAGCGCGAAACGCTTGTCGCCGATCAGCTCGCCGATGCGTACGCCCGCGCCTCCCGTCTTCGGCCGCACGCTGCCGCCCACGCACTCGAGCTCGGACGTCGCCTTGCCGGCGCGCTCGGCTGCCCGCGTGATCAACGCCTCGCGTGCGGTCGCCGCCGCCTGCCGGATCTGCACGCCCCCGCGCATCGTGCCGGTGCTGCCCGCGGTCGGACCCTGGTCCGGGGTGAGCGCGGTGTCGCCTTCGACCAGCGTGATCGTATCGACGCCGATCCCGAGCTCCTCGGCGGCCATCTGTCGAATGGCAATGCGGAGGCCCTGGCCCAAGTCGACCTTGCCGCAATAAATCGTCACCGAGCTGTCCGGGTGCACGGCCAGGAAACCGTCGACCTCGCCGACATCGAGCGTCTTGCCGATCCCGCGCTCGGCGCCGGCGACGACCTGCCCCACACCGTGGCGTGGAAGCGCCAACCCGATCACCAGCGCGCCGCCGGCCTGCAGAAATTCGCGCCGCGTCACAATCGCGTTCACGCCATCCGCCGTTTCGCCACGCGCATCACCGCGTGCAGGATTCGCTGATGGGTTCCGCAGCGGCACAGGTTGCCGGCGAGCGCCGCCTTCGCGTCATCGAGTGTCGCGTCGGGTTTTTTGGCAAGGAGCGCGGCGGAGGTCATCACCATGCCGCTGGCACAATAGCCGCACTGCGCCGCTTGCTCGGCAATGAATGCCGCCTGCACCGGGTGCGGCTTTTCGGGTGTGCCGAGACCTTCGATCGTCGTGATCTTGCGCGCACCGACTTGCGACACCGGCAGCGTGCAGGAGCGCACCGCTTCGCCGTCGACGTGCACGGTGCAAGCGCCGCATTGCGCGAGCCCGCAGCCGAATTTCGCGCCGGTGAGCCTCAGTCGATTGCGCAGCACGTACAACAGCGGCTCGTCGGGATCTCGCACACTGACAGATTTGATCTCGCCGTTGACATGCAACTCGAAGCTCGGCATCGCGGGCCTCCTCGCGCGAACGACGCTACGGCGCCGGAATCATCACCAGCCGGTCGGAGCCCGATTCCGCGCCCCACGCCTCGCCCGCGCGACCCTGCATCTGGCGCACGTTGGCGTTGTCGCGGTTCGACGGAAAGCTGTCGAATTTTTCGGTGACCGGATCGAAGCGCACGATCGCGTTGGTGCTCCATTCGGTGAGCCAAACTTTGTCACGGTCGTCGACCCAGACGGAGTACGCGTGCGCATTCCCCGGCAACTTCCATTCGCGCCACGATTGGGCGGCCGGGTCGAACATGCCGACCTGGCCCGTGTTCCAGTAGCTAACCCACAGCCGACCTTTCGAGTCCGACCAGATGCGTCGCGCACCTTGATCCTTGGTCGGTGGTTCGATCACTTGCGCCTGCCCGCTGTCGAGATCGATTCGCGCGATGTGATTGCCGGCCAGCGACGCGTAGTAGACGTCGCCGCCCGGTGTGGTGGTGATGCCGTACGGACCGCGGCCGCGCGGCGCGTTCCAGACTTTCATGTCACCGCTCGCCGGATCGAGCCGGCCGTAATATCCACTCTGGCCGGTAAACCACACACGGCCCGTGCGATCGAACGTGAGCGTGTTGAGATTCGTGTCGCTGGTGTCTTTCGGCAGCGGCCATTTGCGCACGTCGTGCGTTTTCGGATCGACGCGCACGATGGCGTTCTGGCCGCCGTCGGTGACCCACGGCGCGCCGTCGGGACCGACGACGACGCCATGCGGCGCCGAGCCGCGGCCGAGCGGGACCTCCTCGTAATGCCCGTTCCGCGGATCGAGGATGCCGAGCTTGCCGGTGCGCTGCGCCGTGTAGTAAACGGGACCGCCGGCCGTCGGCGCCGCGGCGACATCGTGCGGACCGGCGCCTGGCGCGACGTTGAAATACGCGGGCGCTGCGCCTGCGACGACACCCCAAGCGAGAAATCCTGCTGCCGACGCGGAACGCCAGGATCGAATGCGATGTGCTGTCATTGACGAGTCTCGCTCCACAGTGCCGCAGCGCGATTCGCGCAGGGTACGGTAGCTTAGACCTCCTTGACCCCGGCGTCCGCGGTCGAGATTGCGCGCCGCGGCGTCTCGCCGACCCGCCGGTTACATCTGGCCACCCGATCGACTATGCTGGGGGCTCGCATCCGCGGGACGCACCGACTCGTAAGGCATCCATGGCCGTCCAATCCACGCTGCTTCTCATTGCCGACATCGCTGGCTACACAAAGTTCATGAAGCTGCATTTCATGAGCCTCGTGCACGCGCAGGACATCGTCGCCAAACTGCTCGAAGCGGTGATCGACGCCGCATCGCCGGCGCTCAAGCTCGCCAAACTCGAAGGCGATGCCGCGTTTTTCTATCTGCCCGGCGCAACCAAGCTCGATCCCGCACTCGTCGCCGAAAAGGCGGCCGCGATCCACCGCGCCTTTCATTCGCGAATCGCGGATTTGCGGACGAACACGCTCTGCGTTTGCGGCGGATGCCAGCAAGCCGGCGATCTGAAGATCAAGCTGGTCGGCCACTTCGGCGAGGTCGCCGTGCAGAAGGTGAAGCAGCTGACGGAGCTGGCGGGCATCGACGTGATTCTCGTTCATCGCATGCTGAAGAACGACGTGCCGCTGCCCGAATACCTGCTGGTGACGCGGCCGGTGTACGAAACCTGGGACTCGCCGCTGCGCGAACGCGCGTCGGCGCTCGATCTCATGATGGACGATCTCGGACCCGCCGAGGCCTTCTACGTGGATCTACATCACTGCAGCGAGGCGCTGCCGCCGGCGCGCAAGCAGCCGATGCTGGCGCGCGTCTCGAGGCACGTGAAGCTCATATTCCGAACGATGCCTTACATGCTGGGCATAAAAAAAGCCTGCGCCGGCTTTCGCAACGTCCCCGATGCGCCGTAACGCCACGGCGGCCGCGGACCGGGCCTCGCGCGCGCTTCGACTACTGTCCGTGCTCGTTCGCGATACCGGTCGGACATTGCGCGACTTGTCCCCAATACCCTTCGCAATACTGCGCCCGCGCGGCGTGCTCGCAGGCGACGCGCGCGAAAAAGTTGCCGCCGGCGCACCCCGACAGCCTGGCTGACAAGAGCTGCCAGCGATCCGCCGGCGCGCTTGCAACGTCCGGCTTGGCTACCGGGACAGCGCTCGCTGCGTCTTCGATCGGCGGCCCGAACGCGGTGACCGTGTCGGCGACCGGCGTCGGACGCGCCACAGCAACGCGCGCCCTTACCGGTTTGGCGCGTTCCTTACGCGCGATTTCGGGTGGGACCGGGTCGGCCTGCGGCGACGCTTCGACCGGCGCCGGCAACACGGAAAGTGTCGCGCTGTCGCGTGCCTCGGCGGCAAGCGCCGTTGGCGAGACGCGCGTTTCGACGACGGGTGCGACCGAGGGTCGCGGATCCCGTATATCCGCAAGGGAATCGTGCGATTGCCGCGCCGCCCTTCCGCCGAGAATGGCCAGGACCAGCACGGTCATCGCCAGCCCCGCCAGTTGCCATCCGCTGTACGGCAAGGATCGCGCCGGCGCCGGGACTCGTTTTGCGATGCGTGCTTTTTTCTCCCTCGGGGCGGCCGATGTCCGCGGCGGCGTGCCTGTCACGGTGTGCGCATGCTGGTAGGCGAGCGCGTCGCGCCGGCGCGGCAAAGGCAACAGCTCGGACACAGTGTCGTCCCGCGCCCGGCGCAGCGCCGAGCGGCAAGGCAAGCACAGCTTGGCGCCGGGCAGCGTTCCCCTGCCACAAATCATGCACTTCATCGCGTTTTCGTCCGCCCCGGAAGGTGCCAGGAACGTGCCCCGGCGCGGCCCACCCGCTCCTTGGCACTTATGACGATGTCATTGTACGTCGGTACGCCTGGCCGCCGTCAAGCAGCAAGCGTCATGCCATGCCGACGGGGGCTGAAGCGGGTCCAAAAATGCTGCAGACGACCCCGAAACTTCAGGCCGAACCGCGCACAACCCCTTGATGGCTCAAGTGAATGTTCGCGAATTGCCCGTAGGTGTGGTCCAGGTCCAGCGATATCGCCCCGGTCGCACGGGTATTGCCGCTGCCGATTTCAGCCATCTCGTACTCGAAGCCATTCGGCAAATCGATCCGCGCGCGATGCTCGGCGCCCGTGACGGGATTGCGGATCGGCTCGCCCTGGGACTCGACCAGTCCCGGGACGACGAGGCGTGCGCGGCGCGCGTCCACGTCGACTTCGAACTGGATGGGCCGATACAAAGGCGGATGGCGGAGCGAACACATCGCGGTGAACACCCACCACATCGTCGCGCCCTGGTTGGTGTCCTCACCACTCATGATGCGGACAAGCGCGTTGCGTTGCGCCGCGTCGGCGCGCTCGTCGACGATCAACTGCATCGCGCCGCCGCCGAGATGCACGGGTCCCGGCCATTTGTATACCGCGGCGGTCCGCAGACCGTCGAGCCGGATTTCGCCGAACCGGCCCTCGTCGATCTGAAATCCCACGGCTGCTTCGCAGAACCCTTGTGTCGGCAGCGCGTTGAACTGGCAGGGGCAGCCATACGAGCAATTGCAATTGCCAAATTCTTTGCCCTTGATGAACCATGGAGTGGCCGTCATGAATTCCTCGCTGTGATGGCAAGCGCCATAATGATGCCGCAGATTCGCCGGCCGGGCGATCGCACCGGAGCCCGCTTGACGAACCCAGTAACGTCTCCGCCGGTCAAAGCCGCACGACATTTCAAGGAACGACCCATGCCCAGACTCGCATTGACCCTCGCACTGGCTGGCCTGCTGGCGCTGCCTTGCGTCGCCGGCGCGCAGGTGGAGACGCCACCGCTGCCCGCGTTGACGCCGGACCAATCGCGGCAGGTGCAGCAAGAGATCGACCAATACCGCCGCGACACGGAGCAACGCGTCGCACGCGGCGAGATCACACCCGACGAAGCCGAGCGGCTGCTGCAATGGCGCGAATGGCAACTCGCGCAACAGGCTGCCGGACTCGCGCCGCCGCCGCCCGAGCGACTCGTCGTGACGCCGGCGCCGTATCCCGCGAGGCCTTACGCCTATTACCCGCCGCCGTACTACGCGCCTTACTACAGCGCGCCTGCCCCCATTTTCTGGGGTCTCTCCGTCTGCGCAGGCCGCTCCTTCCATCACGGGTTCGGCAGTTTTTGCTTTTAAGCGGCTGGGCGCCGCCGCCTCTGTCCTGCGCCGGGTGTATCCGATCAAGCCGTGAGACAGGTCGAGTTTTGACGCCGGGCCGTCGCGGGTACATCGTGCGAATGAACACCTTGTCTTCCTTGGAGAACGAGTGATTTTCCGGCGTCGCCTTGTGGTCGGCAAACAGGCTCGCGTCGAACTGGTAGAGCATGATCGAGTCGATGTCGAACGCTGACGCGGCGATTCCTTTCGGGGAATATTTCTTCAGGATGTTGTCGTCGATGTCCGCCTTCGATCCGTAGTTGGGCGCACCGGAGAAGGCTTTGTAGACGGCCGCCTTGTTCCAGTGCAGGTGCTCCTTGGGGCGCTGGTGCTCGTGGAAGCCGTGCGCGTGGCCGAGCTTATGCACGACCGCGCTGATATCGCGCTCCGACGTATCGTCCTTCAACCAGCCGAAGTTCATCGTCGGCCGGTGCTTGGGAAAGTACGACGCGACCAGGCAATCGGTGCCCCCACTGCCGACCACGACCCGTGGTCGAACGCGAACGAGATCCGGCGTCTTTGTCGCTCGTGAACGCAAGCCGGATGTTCGCGAATTCCTCCTACGCATGCGCCTTGGCTTCGGCCGTCTTGCGCTGCTTCGCGGATCCGTCCAAGAAACGGCAGCGCAGCTTTTGGCCGTCCTCCCACATGCGGCCCACGACGACCGCCACCTTGGCGCGAACGATGTCGTCCGCGCTCAATCGTTTCGGCGCCGCGGCGAGCGACATTCGCGCGCGCGCCTCGGCCACGCGATGCGCGACGCTCATCGCCGGCTGCAGGTCCGACGGGACCACGCGATCGCTGCAGGTGTGGCGGGCACCCACCCGGCGCCAGAAGGATCTTGCCAGCCATTTTCTCTCTCCCGCCTTCGCGTCGCTCCGTCAACGCATCAGCGCAAAGTTCCGCTGTTGATCGATCTCCACGGGTCTTGCGCCACTCGACAATATTGACTCCGATCGCGCAACCGAAAATTCGACGCGCCGTTTTGTGCGGTGCCGGACGCACGAGCCGTTAGAATGACCCCCTTCGTCGCCCCGTCAGGAACAACGACATGGATACCCCCTCGAAAGTCGCGCTCGTCACCGGCGCCGGCAGCGGCATCGGCAAGGCGGCGGCACTGGCGCTATTGCGGCATGGCTACCACGTGACGCTCGCGGGGCGGCGTCGCGAGGCACTGGAGCAGACCGCGGCGGCCGCGGGCGAGATGCGCGCCAACGCGCTCGCCGTGCCGACCGACGTCGCCGATCCGGCGTCGGTGCGCGCGTTGTTCGCGCGAACGAAGGCCGCGTTCGGCCGTCTCGACGTGCTCTTCAACAACGCGGGGGTCGGCGCACCCGCGGTACCGCTCGAAGACTTGACCTACGAGCAATGGAAGAATGTCGTCGACATCAATCTGACGGGCATGTTCCTGTGCACACAGGAGGCTTTCAGGCTGATGAAGGCGCAGGACCCGCGCGGCGGGCGCATCATCAACAACGGCTCGATTTCGGCGCATGCGCCGCGGCCGAATTCGGCGCCCTATACGGCAACCAAGCACGCGGTCACCGGTTTGACCAAGTCGGCGTCGCTCGACGGCCGCAAATACGACATCGCTTGTGGTCAAATCGACATCGGCAATGCGGGGACCGATCTGGCGGCGCGAATGGCCTCCGGCGTTCCTCAGGCAAATGGGCAGATCGCGGTCGAGCCGCTGATCGACGTCGCCCACGTCGCCAATGCGATCGTGCACATGGCGAGCCTGCCGCTCGACGCGAACGTGCTATTTATGACCGTGATGGCGAGCAAGATGCCATTCGTTGGGCGCGGTTGACGGCGCGTCCCCGCGCGGACGCGCGCGGCGTCGCGGCGGACGATTGCGGTCGAGCGACACGATTCTTTGCGGCGCGGCGACCGGATCGAAACTCGTCCATTTCCCGTGGCGCCATGCGCCCTCCGCCCATTCGATCGAGTGCGCACCGTTGTGGCGCAGGACATCGAACGCGATGTCCTCGTCCTCCTGGAACCCGACGTGCACGGCGACCATGACACCGGCGCGGCCGATGACGGATCGCGTCATGTCCGGCTCGCCGGGTTCGCCCAACGAACGCATGACGCCCGCCAGCGATCCGGCATACGCGCCGGCCGCCATGCCGCCCGCAATCGCCATCGGTCCCATTAACGGCGTGGCGACGAGACCAGCAACGGCGCCGATGGCGCCCCCCACGGCGGCGCCCTTCAGCGGACCGATCTCGCGGCCCGCCGCTTCGTCATCGCCCTCCGGGTCTTTGCCCAAGCGCCATGTGTGGCGCCGCCGGGACGAAGGCACGACGAAGGCGTCGATGTCGCCCTTTTTGACACCCGCGCCGCGTAACTCTCCGACCGCGGCCGACGCCGTGGCACGATTGGCGAACATGCCTGCAATAATGCGTGTCATCGACGTCGGCCCCCAACCCCATACGGTCAACACAAGGCTGCGCCATGCGGGAGCCGCTGGCGGTCGGCCGAACACCGAAATCGCCGTAGGCAGAACGCGGATTACCCGGGTACTAAAGTACGACGCTAATTTCGCGGGCGCCGAGGGATGGTGCGACGCACTATTGCCCCCGATCCGGATTGACGACGCCGCCGGGACATTGGGCAACTTTGCCCCAATAGCCGTCGCAGAACCGCAAGCGCACGCGCTGGTCGCAGACCACGCGGGAGAGGAAGCTTTCGCGTTGGCACTGGCGTAGCTCGTCGCCCATTTGCGCCCAACGATCCTGTGCCGGTGGTGTGACCTCCGACGCAGCGTTGCCGGCGCCGGCCGCTCGGGGAGCGGGCGCCTGAGCCGCCGACAGCGGCTGCGTCGTCGGTGTGGACGCCGGCGGGCGGGCATCCTTCGGTGCGGCGGATGATTTCGGAGGCGCTGGCTTGGCCTCGACCTTCGGTGTCGTATCAGGCGGCGATTTGTCGGCCTCGGGCGGGCTGGCGGGTGGCGCCGGAGAGGCTACGGGCGGCGCGGTCGTCTTGTCTTCCGCCGGCCTCGCCATCTCGCCCGTTGCATTCGAAGGCGCGGCGGTTGTCGGCGGCATGAGCGGGGGCGCCTCGCCCTTCGACAGGGTATCGCGCACGTCCGTGGGCACGCCGAACACCTTGTAGCCGATGTAGCCGCCCACGCCGACCAGCGCCGCCAATCCGAGCAACAAGAAAATGACGTTCAATTTTTTCGGGGCGACGTCGTACGCCGGTACACTCGGCGCCGGAGCGACGGGTCGAGGTAAGGTGGCGGTGACCGACGGCGGAGGCGGCGCCGGTCGCGGCGGTGGGACAGGCGCCGCCGGTGGCGTTCCGGGCCGCGCTGCGCTCGACACGCCCGTCGTGAGCACCGCTCCCGCCGGGGCCGCAGCGAGCGCCGCACCGCAGTGCACGCAGAATCGCGTCCCCGGTTGATTGTCCTTGCCGCAAATCGCGCAATTCATTCCCTGTTCCCCTCGGTCATCGGATCAAGCCTGCCGCAAAACATCGGCGCCCGCAAGTTGACGCCATGCGCAGCCGATTCTGAGTTGGTGCGCGAGGCGAATTGCGGTCAGCGTGCGCCGGGCACGCCGTCGTCGCGCGGTTGCAACTGCCGTTCCAGCATTCGGCGCGCATCGTCATCGTTCGGTGCGGCGCCCGGCAGCGTCGTCCCGAGCTCGCTCGGGTTGCGATGCCAGACCAGCGTTGGGTGAGCGAGCGTCAATGCGAGCACGGTGAGCTGCGCGACGAAATACGGCGCCAGCGAACGCGCAAGTCCGGGCGTGGAAACCGGACGCGCCAAGTGCTTGCGAATCATCAGCACCGCATAGCCGAACGGCGGTGTCACGAAGCCGAGTTGGAGGATCAGCAGCACGAGCACCGAGACCCACGTCGCATCGGGCTCCTGCGTCAACAATGGCGGCATCAATATGGGGACGACGACGAAAATCAGCTCGAACGCGTCGAGCACGAGCGCGCACAGACCCAGGCTCGCGAGCACGATCGCAAGCATCACCGGCGCGCCGCCCGGCACGGCGGCCAACGCGGCGGCAATCCAACGATCCGTCCCGTACGCGCGCACGACGAGCGTGAACGTCGTCGCCCCCACCAGAAGCGCGAACAGCGCGCCGGTCACCGCGATCGTGTCCGCGAGCACCGCCCGCAAGACGCGCCGCGTCAATGTCCGCGTTGCGACGCCGGACAAGGCGAGCGCGACACCGCCGGCCGCCGCGGCTTCGACCGCATACAGATAACCGAGCGTCACGCTAAGCAGCAGGCCGACGATGAAGCTCGCCGTCAGCAGCGCGACGATCCATTCGCGCGCGGTCGGCCGCGCTGGCCGGTCCACTGCTCGTATGGGACGCCGGTTCGCCGACCACGCGACGAGGGCATAGAGCGCGAGCAGCGCCGCCGCGGGGAGAAGCGCACCGGCGAAGATGTCCTGCGTGTTCACGACCCGCACCGCCGCGCCCGTCGCATTCGTCGCTTCGGTGTGCGCACGCATCATCGCGTCCGCGAGCAGGATCAGGACGAGCGACGGCGGGACGACGACGCCGAGCGTGCTCGCCACACAGACCAGCGCCGCGCTCCGCGGCGCCGGCAGGCCCGCTTCGTCGAGCCGCGGCAGCACCGTGCGGCCGAGCATGGCGACGCTTGCGCCGACCGAGCCGTTCATCGGAGCGAGCAGCGCGCCCAAGCCGAGGCCGGCGAGCGCCGGCCCGGCGCCGGAGCGGTGGAGCGCATAGTTCCCGACGCGATACAACGTCTGCGCGAGGGGTAGATGATGCAAGAGCGCGCCCATCAGCACGTACAACGGAAGCGCCTGCAATAAATCGTTCTCGAGGAGACCGATGAGCCGCGCCGGAATCGCGGTCAGGATCGGCAGCGCGAAGACGCCGCACGCCAGGCCCCCCAGAGCGGATGCGAGCGCCACGCCGATCAGCACGATCCATGCAGGGAGCCCGGTCGCGATCAGCAGCACCGCCACCGCGCCCAGCATCACGAGGCCCGCGGACCCGGTCATTCGTCCGACAGTGTCGGCGCCAACATATCGCGCAGCGCGCGCAATAACACGAGGAGCGCGAGCAACGCCAGCGCGATCCTGATCAGGAAGTAACCCGGATTAAACGTTTCGGGAAATCCCTCGAGCTGGCCCACCGACTGCACGAGACTCCCGAAGCCGGCGTAGAGCACGAACGCCGACCATGGCAACAGCACCGCGCCGGCGGCAACTCGCGTCAGAATGCGACGCGTGCGGGAACCGAACCGTCGCGCGGCGTTGTCGGCGGCGAGGTGCGCGTGCGCGCGCGTCGCGGCAGTGATGGCGACGCCGACATAGATCGCGAACAGGATCTGCGCGAGATCGTTGGCTTCGCGCGAATACGCCTGCAGCCAATCGCGCAACGGCCATTGCAGGAACAGGAGCAGCGAAACCGGCAGCACGAGTATCGATGCACCGACGACGATCGCGCGCTCGGTCCGGTCGAGCCACGTCCAAGCGGTTGCGCCGCGGATTCGCTCAGTGCGCATGACGGGGTACGCTGGAATCCACGGTCCGGCCGATTTGTGCAATTCAAAGGGCAGCGGGACGCAGCTACCGCTTGCGGCCACCGAATCGGTGCACGGTGGGTGGTTTGCTTCCCGCCGCTCGCGGTACCGGCGACGGCGCGCCCTTCGGCATCGGCGCCGCGGCTTCTCCGGTACGCCGCGTGTGCGGCGTGCGCGAGCTTGCCGACCCTTCGCGGTGCCTGCCCCGGGCGGAGGCATCGTGCAGCTTACGGGCGTTCGCGCCGGGCGCTGCATGCGCGCGCACACCACGCGCCGCGCTCGGATGCGGGGCGCGCCGACCCCGCTCCGCGGTCGGTTGCGCACGCGCGTTGGGATCGGGTGCGAAGCCCGGCACTACCTGCTGCGGAATCACGCGCTTGATGAGCTTCTCGATGTCGCGAAGAAATGCGCGTTCGTCGACGGAGACGAGCGACACCGCCTCGCCAGTCGCGCCGGCGCGACCGGTGCGGCCGATGCGGTGCACGTAGTCCTCGGGAACGTTAGGCATATCGTAGTTGACGACGTGCGGCAATTGGTCGATGTCGATGCCGCGTGCGGCGATGTCGGTGGCGACCAGCACGGTGAGCCCGCCCTCCTTGAACTCGGCGAGCGCGCGCGTGCGCGCCGATTGGCTCTTGTTGCCGTGAATCGCGAGCGCGGCGATTCCGTCGTGACCGAGCTGTTCGGTCAGCTTGTTCGCGCCGTGCTTCGTCCGCGTGAACACCAGCACCTGTTGCCACCGCTCGGTCCGGATGAGATGCGACAATAATTCGCGCTTGCGGTCGCGGTCCACCGGATGCACTTTCTGCTCGGTCAATTCGACGGTGGAATTGCGCCGCGCGACCTCGATCATCGCCGGCGCGTTCAAAAGAGTGTCGGCAAGCTCCTTGATTTCGTCCGAGAACGTCGCCGAGAACAAGAGGTTCTGCCGGTGCCGGGGAAGCAGCGCGAGGATGCGCTTGATGTCGCGGATGAAGCCCATGTCGAGCATCCGGTCCGCCTCGTCGAGCACGAGCATTTCCACGCGCGAAAGATTGACTGCGCGCTGGCCCGCGAGGTCGAGCAGGCGGCCGGGCGTGGCGACGAGAATGTCGACGCCCCGCTTCAATTGCGCAATCTGCGGGTGGCTGCCGACGCCGCCCAATATCAACATCTACGTGATCTAAGAATACTTAAAATAAACGCGCACCGACTCCTCGACCTGGGCCGCGAGCTCGCGCGTCGGCGTCAGAATCAGCGCACGAATCGTACGGACCGGCGATCGCGCCGTCGCAGCCGGGGCCGGCTGCGACAACCGCTGCAGCATCGGCAGCACGAATCCGGCCGTCTTGCCGGTCCCGGTCTGCGCGCCGGCAAGGAGGTCGCCCCCGGCGAGTACGGCAGGGATCGCCTGCGTCTGCACCGGCGTGGGTGCGATATAACCGTGTTCGGTAACGGCGCGCACAAGCGCGTCGGACAAGCCGAGCTTGGAGAAGGACATGAAAGCTTTCTCGAAAAACGTTGGCCTGTCACCCCGGTTGGGGAGGCCAGTCTAGAGCCAAAACGAAGGCACTGCAGAAGGTCGGAATCGACAGCGGCGAGAAGGACTGGAACCTATGCCGGGTGGCGAACTATAGCAGCGTTGCGGTGCGGCGGGGTGACGACCGGCGTCGCAACACCTTCGATGGCGGGTCCGCGCCGACCCGCCGATCGTCCGGGGGGGTTGCGAAACCCCCATTGCGTCGCAAACTCCGCCTGGACCTCTCGCTTCGCACCTCGCGCATCTGCCGCATCGGCGGTCCGACCTATGTGGGAACTTGCCCTGCTGCTCGCTCTGGCTTCGTTCGGCTGGTTTGCGTTCGCCGCGCTCCGTGCGCGCGAAGCCGCCATTGCCTTTGCCCGCGCCGCGTGCGATCGGCAAGGCCTGCAATTCCTCGACTTCACCGTGCAAGGCGCGCGCATACGCGTCGCGCGCGACGCGGCGGGCCACGCGACGCTGCGTCGCACCTACCGTTTCGAGTTCTCCGAAGACGGCGCCAACCGTCGCGCGGGCAGCATCGTAATGCTGGGCACCGACGTCGAATCGCTGCAACTCGAGCCCTACCGCGTGATGTGACTCACCGCCCGGCCAAGGCAACCCGTTAGAATAGGCGAAGTCGCGCCCCAATTCCCATGCCCGAGCTCCCCACCGCCACCCCGCCGCTGTTCGCGGACACCGCCGGGATCGGCTCGCGCCTGGGATCGGCGGAGGCGCGCGCGCTGCTCCGCGAATGCTTTGCGCAATACAAGGCGCGGCTGATCGATATGGCGCGTGCGTCGCTCGACATGGCCACCGACCTGTTCGAATGGAACAGCCACATTGCCGACCATGAGGTCGAGGCGTTCAAGGCGCGGCGCGGCGATTGGATCGAGCGATTCGGACGCACGATCGACGAGCTCTACGATCGGCGGGTCGCCGGGCAGCGGCGCAAGGGGCGGAGGCCGGACGCCGGCGCTGCCGGCCTCAACGTCAAGATGCTCACCGACTTCGATCACACCAAGCAGGCGGCGTTGGTCGATGCGATGCAGCACCTCGTCCGTTATACCCGGCGCGATGTCGCGGCCCTCAATCAGCGATTCGCGGCGCTGGCGCCCGACCGCCACGCCGTCGACATCGACAATCCGTTCGCGCCGGCGTACGTCGTCGATGCGATCGGCGTCACGTCGCGCGCGATTTATCCGGATCCGCGGATCTGGCGGCCGCTGATGGAGCGGATGCTCACCGACATCACGCCGGGCGTGAACAAGATCTATATCTCGTTGAATCGGTTGCTTGCCGACCACGAAATTCTTCCCGAGATCAACGCGGCGCTCCGCGCGCGGAGCGAGTTGCGGCCCGCCGAGGACACCGAGCTTTTGCCGGCTTTCAAACGGCTGCTGGCGAACGCGGGCATGAGCGGTGCCGCCGGGAGCGGCGGATCGATTCCGGGCGCGCATTTCGATCGAAACGCGCTGCCTGCCGCGACGATCGTCGCCGCGCTGTCCGCGCTTGCAGCATCACGACCGCCGGCCGCGGCCGATTCCGCCCGACATGCCACCGGACATGCCGCCGACGACGCGTTTCCCGACCTCGACCCGCTGCTGGCGCTTGGTGGCACGGCGCCGACGATCAAGGCGTTGACCGCGTTACAGCGCCTCGACCTGCCGACCGAAATCCTGCGCGAGGCGGAGCATTCGTTCGGTGCTCAACCCGGCGCCACGCTACCCCGCAATCTCGTCCCGTATGCGCGCGAGATGTTGGGCGCCGCGGTCGCGAGTCCGGCCGAGCAGACGACGCTCGACGTCGTGGCGTTGTTGTTCGAGTACGTGTTCCGCGATCCATCGATTCCCGACCGGCTTCGTCCATTGCTCGGCCGGCTGCAGATCCCGATTCTCAAGGCGGCGCTGATCGATCCGGGGTTTTTCCACGATACCAAGAATGCCGCGCGGCGGGTGCTCGACCACCTCGCGGCCGCGACGGTGGGCGCGACCGACGACCCGGCCTACTGCGGCGCGCTGGAAGCGCTCGCGACCGACATCACCAACGACATTTGCCTCCGCTTCGAGATCGATATTTCGGTGTTCGACGAGGCCGACGCGCAGCTCCTGCAGTTTGCGCACAACGAGCTCCACAAGACGGCTAGAGCCATCGGCGCCGATACCCAATCGGCGGCCGCGACGGAAAAGGATGAATCGGATCGTGGCCGCGTCCGGGCACTGATCCGCGATCGCCTCTCCGGCATCGACGTTCCCATCACGGTGCGAAGCTTCGCCGAGACGGCGTGGGCGGATTACCTGACGCAGTTGCGCAAAGACCACGGCGAGGCCAGCGTTGCGGCCGGCGAGGCGCTTGCGCGGCTCGACGATTTGTTGTGGAGCGTCGTGGCCAAGGAGCGCACCGCGCAGAAGGCGCGCCTCGCAAAAATGATCCCGGCGCTGGTCGGCGGCTTGCGCAAGGGTTGCCGGGCGGTCGGGCTCCAAGAGGATCGCGCCAAGACGTTCTTCGAAGACCTCTACCAACTGCACATCGTCGCGATCAAGCCGGCGGCCGCGGACGCGATGCGCCCACCGCCACTTATACCCGCGATCGCCGCCCTCGCGGGCGCTGCGGCAACGCAGCAGGCACGAGGATCGCCCAGCATCGTACAGGCGAGCATCCACGACTTCGTCAACGAAATGGTGCCCGGTACCTGGCTCGCGTTCCAGACCGAGCGCGCTTCGATCAGCGCCCGGCTCGTGTGGAAGGGGACGCTGCGCATGTCTTACATTTTCGCCAGCCGGTCGGGGCTGAACGTCTTCATCTATACGCCCGAAGAGCTCGCGCAGGCCCTTCTCACCGGGCGCGTCGCGCTGATCCTCGAGCCGGTGCCGTTGTTCGACCGCGCCGTCAGCTCCGCACTCAACGCGCTCGCGGCGCGGCGCTCGCCGGGAGAAGGCGAACCCGCGGATTTTGCCGTCTGACGGCATGACGCGAAAGAAGACAGCGCTCACCGCCGACACCGAGCGTATCCGCGCGTTGGTCCGCGAGATGCTGGTGGCGCTCGGCGAGGATCCCGACCGCGAAGGCCTGG
>CATPAO010000324.1 GCA_955652025.1 Casimicrobiaceae bacterium | reverse complement strand
ATCTCCGCCTGCACTTCGAGCGCCTGGTCGAGGTTGTGCGCGATGCCCGAGCGTGCCGATCCGAGACCGATCCGCGTCATTGCCGCCTTGAACTTCTCGCGGTCCTCGGCCTTGTCGATCGCCTTCTTGGATGCGCCGATCAGTTCGACGTCGAACTTGGTCAGGACGCCTTCACGCGCCAGGTCGAGCGCGCAATTGAGCGCCGTCTGCCCGCCCATTGTCGGCAGTAGCGCATCGGGACGCTCGCGCTCGATGATCTTGCCGACCATCTGCCACGTGATCGGCTCGATATACGTCACGTCGGCCATGTCGGGGTCGGTCATGATCGTCGCCGGGTTCGAGTTGACGAGGATCACGCGGTAGCCCTCTTCGCGCAGCGCCTTGCATGCCTGCGCGCCCGAATAATCGAACTCGCACGCCTGGCCGATGATGATCGGGCCGGCGCCGATGATCAGGACGCTGTCGATGTCGCTTCGTCGCGGCATGGCTACTTCTTTTGCATCATGTTCATGAAGCGATCGAACAGGTACGCCATATCGTGCGGGCCCGGGCTTGCCTCCGGATGCCCCTGGAAACTGAACGCCGGTCGGTCGGTACGCGCAATTCCCTGCAGGCTGCCGTCGAACAGCGATACGTGCGTGATGCGCACGCTCGCCGGCAGCGACGCCGGGTCGACGGCGAAGCCGTGGTTCTGGCTCGTGATCAGCACCTGCCCGGTATCCTTGTCCAGCACCGGATGGTTGGCGCCGTGATGACCGAACTTCATCTTCAACGTGCGTCCGCCGGAGGCGAGCCCGAGCAATTGATGTCCGAGGCAGATGCCGAACGTCGGCGTGCCGCCGTCGACGATCTCGCGGATCGCCGCGATCGCGTAGTCGCACGGCTCGGGATCGCCCGGTCCGTTGGCGAGAAAGACGCCGTCGGGGTTGCGCGAAAGCACGTCGCGCGCCGGCGTTTGCGCGGGCACCACGGTTAGACGGCAGCCGCGCTCCGCCAACATCCGCAGAATGTTGTGCTTGACGCCGAAGTCGTATGCGATGACGTTGAACCTGGTCGCGCCCAGCGGGCGATAACCCGCCGCAAGCGACCACGTGCAGGACGCCCACTCGTAGGGCTCGGCGCACGACACGACTTTGGCGAGATCGAGCCCCGCCATCGACGGTGCACCGCGCGCTCGCGCGACCGCGTCCGCCGCGTCGATGGAGTCCCCTTGTGGCTGCGCGACGACGCATCCGTTCTGCGCGCCTTTTTCGCGCAGAATCCGCGTCAGCTTGCGCGTGTCGATATCGGCAATGCCGACGACGTTGGCGGCTTCGAGATAGGACGACAGAACGTTCTGCTTGCGCCAACTCGACGCGAGCAACGGCAGGTCGCGGATCACCAGTCCGGCGGCAAAAACCCGGCTCGATTCCACATCCTCGGGATTGACGCCGACGTTGCCGATGTGCGGATACGTCAGCGTGACGATCTGCCCGGCATAGGACGGGTCGGTGAGAATTTCCTGGTAGCCGGTCATCGCCGTGTTGAACACGACCTCGCCGACCGCGTGACCGTGGGCGCCGATCGCGTGACCGCGAAACAGCGTCCCGTCGGCGAGCGCCAGCAGCGCCGGCGCGCGCGGCGCGAACAGCGCAGGCGTCGTCGCAGCCAATGTTTCCTGGGCGTTCATCGTGGGCCGAGGTCGGATTCGAATGGCGACGGGCGCCGTCTTTCGACGGCTCCGGACGTGCAAACGGGGAAGGCCAAGCCTTCCCCGCCGCGTACCTAGCGAATTCTACCGCAATGCCGCTGTGCGATCAAACCCGCGATCAGGCGCATCGAATTTTGCAAGCCGTGCACGCATGTCCTACAGGTGAATCGGCACGAGCTCGCTTTTTCGCGAAGGTGCGTCGATCGTAACCTTTTCAAGCCGGACGACGAGCGGTCCGCGCGGCCGCGCCGCCACTTGAACGCGCCGCAGCGCCTTCCATCGGCGCTACTCCGTATCGATTTTGTTCAACCACCGTAGGAGCCCCAGCATGAAGATCACGATCCGCGAATTGATGAGCACAGTGGCGCTTGGCGCCTTCGCGATGGGCGCGCAGGCACAGACGTCAGACACGAGAAGCCCGGCGCGGGGACGCGTCTCGACGCCACCGCGAAAGCGGAAGCCGATTACAAGGCGGCCAAGGATGCGTGCGACGCCAAGTCGGCGGCCGAGAGGCCGGTTTGCCTCAAGGACGCAATGGATGCGCACGATCGCGCGCTCAATGCCGCGAAGCAATCTTCGGGCGGCACGAAGAGCTCGTACGAATAAACAATAACGCGGCGCCGCGCATGATCAATCGCGCGGCGCCGCAATAGGCTAGCGGTTCGCCCTCCTCCCCGCGCGGTGCCGGCGAGGAGGAGACGGCCAGGTCCCGTTCAGCGTGTTCCCGGCACGACGCTGACGTCCACCGGAATTCGATCGCCCGGATCCGTCAGCGTTCGCGTGACGTATTCACGCCCCTGATACCGATAGCGAACGTCGTAGCCTTGCACGACGTCGGTCGTACTGTCGACGGTCCGGCAATTTTGGATATCGCGAGTAACCGGCACGACCATGTTGGTGCTGGTATCGAAGCTGCCGATGCCGATGTGTCCCAAGCGCCGCACTTCGTTCGTCGTGACCGTTTCGGTCCAACATTCCTGACGCGGCTGGCTCACGCGCTGAACGATCGGCGTGGCGGACAACACCGGCGCCATTTCGGTGAAGCTCTGCGCATGCACCGCGGTTGCACCGGTGGCGACAATTCCGACGGCGAGCGCGAGAGCACTTCGAGTCGACACAATACTTGCCTTCATCGCTTTGCCTCCAATCATTTAATCGAATGGCGGGCGATCTCACGGTGACGTCCGTCTCTTGGCCTCAATGCGGAGAACGCCCCACATTGACACGGACGTCAACCGTGGTCGCCGACCAATACTGACCGCGTGGCGTTCGCAGAAGTTCAGCTTGTAGGAGCAGCGTGTAGGACTCGTCCGATAACGCCGCGCGGCGATCAATACGCTGCCGCAAATCCGCCATCGACTTGCAGGATGTGGCCAGTGACGTAGTCGGCGGCCGGCGACGCGAGAAATACCGCGGCGCCCGCGATCTCGTGCGGATCCCCCCAGCGGCCCGCGGGCGTGCGTCGCTCGACCCAGGCGGAGAATTCGCGATCGGCGATCAACGCAGCGTTCATCTCGGTGCGGAAAAAACCGGGGGCGATGCCGTTCACTTGCACGTTGAACGGCGCCAACTCCACCGCCAGCGCGCGCGTCAGCATCTTGAGCGCGCCCTTGGTCGCCGCGTACGGAACGATGTTGGGCCGGCCGAGATCCGACGCGATCGAGCAGATGTTGATGATCTTGCCGCGCCGGTTCGCCTTCATCGCGGGTACGACGGCGCGGGTCGTGAGGAACGGCCCATCGACGTTCACCATGTGCAGCGCGCGCCAATCGGCGAGCGAGAATTGGTCGAGCGGCTGACGCTGGTTGGTCGCGGCGTTGTTGACGAGAATGTCGGGCGCGCCGAGATCGCGCGTCAATGCCGCTATGCCGTCGCCGACGGCGGTCTCATCCGCGACGTCGAACGGATACACGCGGACATCGATGCCTTCGTCGGCAAGCTTCGCGCCGGCCGCGTCCAGCTTGACGCGATTGCGTCCGTTGATCGCGACGCGCGCGCCGGCATGCGCGAGGCCGCGAGCGATGGCGAAGCCGATGCCGGAACCTCCACCGGTGACGAGCGCGACGCGTCCGGCGAGATCGAATGTGACTTTCATCGCCATCCTCCTCGCGCTTTTATTATCGACGCCAATTCGGGTCCGGCGCGGCACATTTGGGAATAGCTGCGGCTGACGCGAGACGTCAAAGATCCAGCACGTCGCTCATCCCGTAGAGTCCGGCGCGCCCGGCGTTGCGCTTGTCGGCGGCGAAGCGCGCGGCACGCAACGCGCCGGCGACGAAATTCTGGCGCGACATCGCGCGATGCACGAGCTCGATCCGTTCACCGGGGCCGGCAAAGATCACCGTGTGCTCGCCGACGACGTCGCCGCCGCGGAGCGCCGCGAAACCGATCGTGCCCGCCTTGCGCTCGCCGGTATGACCTTCTCGCGCATAGACGGCGCCGTGCGCAAAATCAACCCCGGCGCCGGCGGCGGCGGACTCGCCCAGCCACAACGCGGTGCCCGACGGCGCATCGACCTTGTGCTTGTGATGCATCTCGACGATCTCGATGTCGTAGCCGGGCCCGAGCGCCCGCGCCGCCTGCTCGACCAGCTTGGCGAGAACGTTGACGCCGACGCTCATGTTCGGCGCAAACACGATCGGTATGCGTTTGGCGCGCTCGGCCAGTTCGGCCTTCTGCGTCGCGTCGAGGCCAGTCGTGCCGACGACGGCGGCGACGCCGCGCTCCGCGCAGGCGGCGAGATGCGTCATCGTGCCGGCGGGCCGGGTGAAGTCGATCAGCACGTCGGCGGCGCGCACCGCGGCGT
>CATPAO010000323.1 GCA_955652025.1 Casimicrobiaceae bacterium | reverse complement strand
GCTTGGGCTGTAGACGGCCATCCCCCGCACTTTCATTGCAGCGAGGACGCTGCGGAGCCGGCGGGGACCGAGCCGCGACACCAGCCAGGCGACGATTTTCGCCCGCGTATCGGGAACGAAAGGCGCCGGCGCCGGATGGCCCTTCGCCGTCAGCTGCGCGCGCCAAATTGCCGCCTGGGCCTCCGCCTCGCCGGCGAGACGACGGAAGAGTTCGGCCCGCGCCGTTCCCGCCTCGGCGTCCGCGCACGCGCGGTAAAGATAGGCGGAACGCTGCTCCTCGGTCCAGCTCTCGAGCGGATTCATGGGGACCCTGCCGCCAAGGCGGCGCGCAGCGATTCCACGCGCGCGCGATTGACGCCGAAGTCGCGACGGCCGAGGCGCGACGCCGAACGCACATGGATGACGCGCGCGGCCGCGTCGACCTGGAGCTCGAGGTCGTCGACAAAGCCCATCACCTTCGACTCGAACTCCGCATGCAGATAGTCGGGCTCCCGCGTGACGATCCTGGCACCGGGCCGTGTCGAAATGATCCCGGCGAGCCGTCCCATCGCGGCGCGAGGATCTTCGGCGCAAGCAAATGACGCGACCGCGTGCGCGTCGTCGCTCGCCCGGCTCGACACGCAGTTGGGGCTGCCCGGGCAGGGCGCCAGTGCGCCGTCGCGCACGCCGAGCGCGGCCGGCGGACGACCGGCGAAGAGGTCACCGAACAACGCAGACATCGCGGTCTCCGAAACGGCGAGTGCGCAAGGTGCGATGGAAAATCGACGCGCGCATGTCGCTCTCAAAACCAATGTCCAGGTTGGACGGTCAACCCCGTTGCGAGTTGCCCCTCCGGCGCGCAGCGCGACAAGCCCGCGCTGGCTGCAACGTCGACGACGAGGGCACGGCTCACGTTGTACGGAAGAGCGGCGAGCGGGTTCGTTGCGACCCCGGTGCCGCGCTGCAGGCTGCCTGAGGCTTCGACCGCCGTCGTGTATCGATCGTCGAGCGGATACGATCCTGCCACGCTCCAGTTCGGCGCGACCCGGCCCTGGCCGGGATCGACTGCGCCGACGCGCACGGCGCCCACGTTCGCGTCGACGCGAATGTCGCCAAAGTTGGCGCTGGCGATCCCCATCAGCGCCCAGTCCGTCTTGCCGCTACCGATCGGCATTCTTGCGGTGGCGAGCGTCGGGCCGGCCTGCCAGCCGAGTGCCACATTCTCGCGCAACGGCAGCTTGTATTTGAGCGCAAGCATCGTCTCGCCGCCGCTTCGCGACGTGACGCCGTCGAAGTCGCGCTCGGCGACCTGGGCATCGGTGCCGATCCATGGCGCCCAACGCGGATCCCATACGAGCTTGAACGTCATCGGCAACGACTCGCGCCGCGCGCTGTCGCCGCCGCGGGGGTGCAGATACCCGGCCTCGAGTTCCGGGTATCCGGGTGCCGGCAGATCGGCTGGCGTGGATAGCGTCGGCCGGTACGGCACGACGGCGGGCGCGTCGTCGGCGCGCGCGCCGGCGCTCGCGGTCGCGAGCGCGATGGCGGGAAGAATCAAGAGGGTGGAGAGGCGCATCACCGTTGGGGTTCGATCACGCGGTCACGACGGCCTCGATCTTCGCCAGCACCTCGGGCGTCAGCTTGCCGACGACGTCCTGCGCCTTCATGTTTTCGAACACCTGCGCCGTCCAGCTTGCGCCGGTGATGACCGTCGAAACATGCGGATTCTTGAGACACCATGCGAGCGACATTTGCGCCAGCGTGCAATTCAGCTCGCGGGCGATCGGCGCCAGCGCGCGGACCTGGCGCAACCGCGCGGGATCGAGGATGCGGTCGGCGAGCCATTCGTAGCCCTTGACGGCCGCACGCGAATCCGGTGGCACGCCATCGTTGTATTTACCGGTCAATAGTCCCGAGGCGAGCGGGCTCCAGATCGTCGTCCCGAGTCCCAAGTCCGCATACAAGCGCGCGTACTCCCGTTCGACCCGCTCGCGATGAAAGAGATTGTATTGCGGCTGCTCCGTCACGGGTTGGTGCAGATGGTGGCGCGCGGCGATCTGCCATGCGGTGGCGATCTCGTCGGCGGCCCACTCGGAGGTGCCCCAGTACAACGCCTTGCCCGTTTGGATCATGTCGTGCATCGCCCACACGGTCTCCTCGATCGGCGTTTCGGGATCGGGGCGGTGACAGAACACCAGATCCACGTAGTCGAGCTTGAGGCGCGCCAGCGAGCCGTCGATCGCCTGCCTCAAATACTTGCGGTTCAGCGTGTTCTTTTCATTCGGCCCCTCGTGGAGGCCCCAAAAGAACTTGGTCGACACGATATACGACGAACGCCGCCAGCCGAGCTTATGCAGCGCTTCGCCCATGATCGTCTCCGATTGGCCCTTGGCGTAGACCTCGGCGTTGTCGAAAAAATTCGCGCCGGCGTCGTACGCCGCCGCCATGCACTCGCGCGCCGTGGACATGGAGAGCTGGTTGCCGTAGGTGACCCACGACCCGAACGAAAGCTCACTGACTTTGAGCCCGGAACGTCCGAGCCGACGATAGTTCATGAAATCGATCCTGTCGATCGCGGGAAAAATCACGCGGGAATTAAAAAGGAAGCACGCTAGAATCGCGCCGTCGATTGTAACCGGAAGGAATCGTTCATGCCTGCACGTCGTAAGGGACGCAGCACTCGGAAGCCGCCGCTCGACCTCGAAGCGCTGTGGGCGATCAAGCGCATCGGCGTCCCGACGCTGTCGCCCGATGGACGGTACGCGTGCGCGCCGGTCACGTCTTACGACATGGAGAAAAATGAAGGCGCGACCGAACTGTGGCTGTTCCCGACCGGATTCGGCGCCCGCGACAGTGGCGCAAAGGCGCGCAAATTGACGGCAGGCGACAAGGACAGCGATCCGCGCTGGTCGCCGGACGGCAAGTGGATTGCGTTCACGGCCAAGCGCAAAGACGACACCGAGCCGCAAGTCTATTTGATCGCACCGGACGGCGGCGAGGCGACGCGGCTCAGCGAGGCTGCGACGGGCGCGTCGGCGCTGAAATGGTTTCCCGACGGCAAACGGCTCGCGTTCGTTTCCGCGGTATGGCCGGATCTCGCCACCAACGCGGCGCAGGGGAAGCGATGGAAGGAGCGCAAGGACGCGAAAGTGAAGGCGCACCTGACCGAGCGCGCCGAGTACCGCTTCTGGGACCATTGGCTGACCGACGGCCGTGAGCCGCACGTGTTCGTCTGTGACGTTGGGAGCGGTCGTGCGATCGACGCGCTGGCCGGCACCGGTCTCGCACTGCAGCCGTGGGAGCCGTCGGCGGACCACTACGACATTTCGCCGGACGGCCGGGAGATTGCGCTCACGATCGATCCTGCGGCCGAGCCCGGGATGATGAATCGTTGCGACATTGCGGTCGTGAGCCTGGCGTCGCGCCGCGTAAGGAATCTATCGGCGGGCAGCGGCATGTCCGACGAGCATCCGCGCTATTCGCCCGATGGCCGTCACATCGCGTGGCACGCGTACGACACGGCGCGCGCGTTCAACGACCAGGGCCATCTGCGGATTTTCGAACGCCGAGGCGGCAACGTGCGGCACCTCGCGCCGCGCTTCGACCGTGCGACGCAACATCTCGACTGGACGGCCGATTCGCGCGCGCTATTGTTTCTCTGCGAGGACCGCGGCCGCGTCGGCTTGTGGCAGCTCGCGTTGGATGCTGACGCGCCGAAGCAGGTCGCGCCCGGCGGCACGCTCGCCGGCTATGCGCGCTCGGCGGACGGCGGCGTGCTCGCCTACGCGCGCGCCTCGGCATCGCATCCGTCCCCGCTCTTTGCCGCGCGCGGCGATGGTAGCGGCGAGCGGCCGATCGAAACCTTGAATCGCGGGCTGCTCGCCCGCCACGCGTTGGGCGAGGTGCGCGAATTCACGATCAAGGGCTGGCATGGCCAAGCGGTGCAGATGTTCGTCACGTATCCGCCGAATTTCGACCCGAAGAAAAAATGGCCGTTGATGCACTGTATTCATGGCGGCCCGTACGCCGCGCATCTGGACGGCTGGCACTTTCGCTGGAACGCCCAGGTCTTCGCCGGTCGCGGCTACGTCGTTCCCCAGGTCAACTATCACGGCTCGTCGGGGTTCGGGCAGAAGTTCCTGGAGACGATCGGCGGGCGGTACGGCGAGAAGGAATTCGCCGATACCGAAGCCGCAACGGATTTCCTGTTGCGCCAAGGCTATGTCGATCGCGCGCGGCTCGCCGCCGCCGGCGGGAGCTATGGCGGCTTCATGGTTGCGTACATGAACGGCCATACCGGCCGCTACCAGGCTTACGTCTGCCATGCCGGTTGCTACGACTGGGTGAGCATGATGGCAACCGACGGATACCGCTTTTTTGCAAAAGAGTTGGGTGCTTTCCATTGGGACGACGAGCCGCGAGTGCTCAGGCAGTCTCCCCATCACTTCGTCGGGCACGCGCGGACGCCGACGCTGGTCATCCATGGCGAGCTCGACTACCGCGTGCCGGCGACGCAGGCGCTGCAATATTACAACTCACTCAAAGCGAAGAACGTCGCGGCGCGGCTCCTCTATTTCCCCGACGAGAATCATTG
>CATPAO010000322.1 GCA_955652025.1 Casimicrobiaceae bacterium | reverse complement strand
GGCGCACCGATAGCGATCATCTGGCGTTGCGCACAAGCGTCGAGGCGCTGAACTCGGCGACCGACGAATTCGCGACGCGCCGGATGGACCGCAGCATGCGGGTGGCGCTCGCCGGCAAGCGCGTCGACGCGCTCTATTGACGCCCGTGGCCGAAATCATTGTCCTGCCGCATGCCGAGATTTGCCCCGACGGCAAGACGTTCGAGGCGACGCAAGGCATGTCGCTCCTCGATAACATGCTGGAGCAGGGGATCGAGGTCGAGCATGCGTGCGAAAAATCGTGCGCGTGCACGACCTGCCATGTCGTCGTTCGCGAAGGATTCGCCTCGCTGCCGGAATCTTCCGAGGACGAGGACGATCTGCTCGATCGCGCGTGGGGATTGACGCCGCTATCGCGCTTGTCGTGCCAGGCAATCGTCGGCGACGAAAAGCTGGTCGTGGAAATCCCGAAATACTCGATCAACTACGCGAAGGAAGCGAAGTAGCGCCGCTTGGGCAGGCCAGGAGAACGCAATGAAGTGGACCGATACCAACGACATCGCCATCGCGCTCTCAAACGCCCATCCGGGCGTGGACCCGCAGTATGTGCGATTCACCGAGCTCCGCGACTGGGTGATGGCGCTGCCCGGATTCGACGACGATCCGAAGCATTGCGGCGAGAAAATCCTCGAGGCGATTCAGCAGGCGTGGATCGACGAGGCGGATTGACGATGAATCTACAATGAATCCCGCGCCGATGCCCGTGATCGCCGCGTTCTATGCCGGCCTGATCGGGCTCCTGCTGCTCGTGCTGGCGATTCCGGTTTCGCGCCTGAGGCACTCGCCCGAGGTCGGTCTGGGAGACGGCGGCAATGCTCGGCTCGCGCGCGCGATGCTGGCGCACGCGAATACGGTCGAGTGGGCGCTGCCGACGAAGATCATTCTGATGATCTCCGAGCTCACACTATCAAAAAAAATTATATTGCACGCCTGCGGCATCGCGCTTGTGGCCGGCCGCGTGCTGCATGCCGTCGGAATATCATCGACGGGCGGGTCGTCGTTCGGACGTTTGGTCGGAACCAGCCTGACGTGGGCCGCGCTCGCCTTCCTGGCGCTGTGGGACATCTGGGCGTTCGTGCGCCTCGCGTTGATCTGATCTTAGACGAACAAGTTAAGAACCGCGTCGAGCCCGCAATGGTCGATCGCGTGTGTGGCCCGCGCGCGTACGATCGATTTCGCATGGTAGGCGACCGACACGTCGGCCTCGTGTAGCATCGGCACGTCGTTTGCGCCGTCGCCAATCGCGAGTGTGAGTCCGTCATCGCCCCGCAGCGTTTCCGCCCGCTGCCGAAACGCTCGCGCTTTGGCCGCGCCATCGACGATGTCGCCGATCACCCGGCCCGTCAGCTTGCCGTCGGTGACTTCGAGCTCGTTCCCGAGCGTATAGTCGATCCCGAGCCGGGCCTTGAGACGCTCGGTGAAAAAAGTGAAGCCCCCGGAGACAAGCAACGTCTTCGCGCCGACCTTTGCGAAGCCGTCGAGTAGTGTCTGCGCGCCGGGCGACAGCGCAAGTCGATCCGTATAGACAGCCTCGAGCGCGCAGATGGACACGCCCGCCAGCAGGGCGACGCGGCGCGTCAGACTCGCGCGAAAATCGATTTCGCCGCGCATCGCGCTCGACGTGATCGCGGCTACCCCCGGCTTGATGCCAGCAAGGTCGGCGATCTCGTCGATGCATTCGATCGTGATGAGCGTCGAATCCATGTCCATCGCGACGAGCCGCACGCGGTCCCGACTGCGCGACGTCGGAACCAGCGCCCAGTCGTAACCGCCTGCGGTGCACGCTTCGGCAACACCGTCGTCGTGACGAATGTCGTGCAGCCGGTAGGCTTCGGTCGCCGCTCCGGGCAGTGGCAGCACGGCGTCGGCTTCGGTCAGCGCGGCGAGAACCGCCAAATCCTCGCGCGCGATCGTGGGCGCCTGCACGATCAGATCCACAGTCGATCCCGCCGCTGCGTCGCGAGGTAGCGTCATCCGGATCACGCGAAAAGCCGCATTCTAGGCCACGCCACGGTCTCGATTGTGCGGAGCAAGAATACGGCACCCGAGGGAAATAACCATAAAACCATCAGGCTTAGCTAACTCCGCGGGTTTTGATTATGATAATGGGTTCGTCGCCTTGGAAGGCGAAACGAGGAGAACTCTATGGCGCTACGTCTCGGCGATATTGCACCCGATTTCGAACAGGATTCGAGCGAAGGCCGGATCCATTTCCATGAATGGCTTGGCAACAGCTGGGGTGTTTTGTTCTCGCACCCCGCCGATTTCACGCCGGTATGCACGACCGAGCTCGGCATGACGGCGAAGCTCAAGGACGAGTTCGCGAAGCGCAACGTGAAAATCATCGCGCTTTCCGTCGACCCGGTCGAATCGCACAAGAAATGGATCGAGGACATCAACGACACGCAGAAGACCACGGTGAACTTTCCGATCATCGCCGACGCCGACCGGAAAGTCTCGCTGCTCTACGACATGATCCACCCGAACGCGAGCGCGACACAGACGGTGCGTTCCGTATTCATCATCGATCCGGCGAAGAAGATCCGGTTGACGCTCACGTATCCGGCGTCGACCGGACGCAATTTCGACGAGATCTTGCGCGTGATCGATTCGATCCAGTTGACCGAATACAACCAGGTCGCGACGCCGGTGAACTGGAAGAACGGTGACGAGGTCGTCATCGTCCCCGCGCTGCAGGACCCCGAAGTGATCAAGCAGAAATTTCCGAAGGGCTTCCGTGCGTTGCGGCCCTACTTGCGGATGACACCGCAACCGGACCTTAAGCGCTGATACGCGAATTCGTCGTCCCCGCGAAAGCGGGGATCCATTTTTTCGTCGGAGCGACTGAAAGTTGGATTCCCGCGTGCGCGGGAATGACGATCGAGTCCCGGCCTAACGCCGCTTCTTGCCGCGCGGCGGCGGACTGTCGCGCGACAGCGGCTCGGCGAAGCGGGGTCGATCCGCCGGCGCCGTCGCGGACTCCTCGGCGAGCGTGAAATCGATTTTCGATGTCTCGAGAGCGACCCGCGCGACCTTGACCGAAATCCGTCCGGCGAGTTGAAACACTCGGCCTCCGCGCTCACCGATCAGCGCATGGCGCGCGTGATCGTAATGGAAGTAATCGCGACCGAGCTCGGTGACGTGCACGAGACCGTCGATGTTGAGTCCATCGAGCGTCACGAACAGCCCGAAGCTCGCCACACCGCTGATCGTGCCGGCGAACTCTTCGCCTACCTTGTCCTGCATGTAGTAGCACTTGAGCCACTGGGTGACGTCGCGCGACGCGTCGTCGGCGCGCCGCTCGGTCATCGAGCAGTGCGCCCCCAGCACCTCCCACGACTGACCGGCCGGCGTATAACGCTTGCCCGCCAACACGGCCTTGATAGCGCGGTGGACGAGAAGATCGGGATAGCGTCGAATCGGCGACGTGAAATGCGCATAGGCATCGTACGCGAGGCCGAAATGGCCAACGTTGTCGGGCCGGTATTGCGCCTGCGACAGCGAGCGCAGCAGCACCGTCTGCAAGAGCGCGAAATCGGGGCGATCGCGGACCTGCTCGAGCAGGCGCGCGTAGTCGACGGCGCTGGGGTCGTCGCCACCTCCCAGCGACAACGCCGAGCTCGCGAGGAATTCGCGTAACGCGGTCAGCTTGTCGGGCGGCGGCCCTTCGTGCACGCGATAGAGCGCGGGCTGCTCGTGCACGGTGAGATATTCGGCGGCGCAAACGTTCGCCGCCAGCATGCACTCCTCGATCAGCTTGTGTGCATCGTTGCGCGGCGCCGGCACGATTTGCGAAATCTTGCCGCTGTCGTCGAACTCGATTGCGAGCTCGACGGTATCGAAGTCGATCGCGCCGCGCGCTTCACGCGTCGCGAACAGGGCCTTGAAAAGCGCATAGAGATTCTGCAGGTGCGGCAGCAGCGCCTTTGCGCCGGCCGTCTTGGCGCTACCGGGCTCGGATAGCCACTCCCACACCTGCGTGTAGGTCAACCGCGCCTGTGAGTGCATGACCGCCGAATAGAATTCATAGCGATCGATCGCGCCTTGCGCCGAGATTTGCATGTCGCAAACGAGGCACAGCCGATCGACGTTCGGCTTGAGCGAGCACAGCTCGTTCGACAACTCCTCCGGCAACATCGGAATCACCCGGCGCGGAAAGTAGATCGATGTGCCGCGCTCGCGCGCATCGGCGTCCAGCGCGTCGCCGTCGCGCACGTAGTGCGAGACGTCGGCGATGGCGACGACGAGGCGGTAGCCTGTTTCGTTGCGTTCGCAGTAGACGGCGTCGTCAAAGTCTTTCGCCGTGTCGCCGTCGATCGTGACGAGC
>CATPAO010000321.1 GCA_955652025.1 Casimicrobiaceae bacterium | reverse complement strand
CGAAAATGCGATCCGCCGAAAAATCGAGGCCCGTGAGCGCGCCGAGGGCGATCGCGCCGACCGCAGCGATCGCCGCGAGAGACGGCCACCATCGAGCGGCCCGCGGCGAACGATCGGGCGATCCGCGTTCCGCGTCAGGCGCCGCGCGCGTTTGCTGCCGCAACCATCGAGTGAATCGTGGCATTGTCCTGGACAAACATGCCTATTTATCTTAAGATAGTGTGGACAGTTCCGGTTGTCAAGCGTTCGTCGATTGCAACTTCGTCCAAGACAATGAACAAGCCGATCCATCCCGAGGGCCTGTTGCTCAATATCAGCGCCGTCGAGCGCGAGGCCGGACTTTCCAAGGATGTGCTCCGCATGTGGGAACGTCGCTACGGCTTTCCCAAGCCGCGCCGCGACGAAAACGGCGAGCGCCAATACACGGTAACCGAGATCGCCAAGCTCCGCGCCATCAAGCGACTGATGGACATCGGCATGCGTCCCGGCAAGATCATCGCCCTTTCCCAGGACGAGCTCAACGCGATGGCGGACGCACGGGCGGGCGCGCGCCACGAACTCGCTGCGCCGGCGCTCGAGCGCGAAATTCTGGCGATGCTGAAGACGCATGACGTCACCGGCCTCCAGAACACGCTCGCCAATCTGTTGATGCGGCAAGGCCTGCAGAAATTTGTCTATGACACGATCACGCCGCTCAACCGGGCTGTCGGCGAGGCGTGGATGCGCGGCGAGTTGCAGGTCTTCGAAGAGCACTCGTATTCGGAGCAGCTGCAGGCGGCGCTTCGCACGGCGATCAATACGTTTCCACGCCAGACCGGCGTTCCGCGGGTGTTGCTGACGACGTTTCCCAACGAGCAGCACGGACTCGGATTGCTGATGGTCGAAGCGCTGCTGGTGCCCGAAGGCGTCCAGTGCATCTCGCTCGGGCCCCAGACACCACTCGAGGATATCCGCCGCGCGGCGCTGGCGCACTCGGCCCACATCGTCGCGCTGTCGTTTTCGGCGGCGTTTCCGCTGCGCCAAGCCACCGACGGGCTCGCGACGCTGCGGCGCCAGATCCCTGCAGCGGTGCAAATCTGGGCGGGCGGCGAGATGACGCGGCGCGTCCGCAAGACCTTGCCCGGCGTCGTCCTGTTGCCCGATCTCGCGGCGTCGGTGAGCGCGCTCAAGATCTGGCGCACGCATTGGGTGCCGCCGGCCCCATAAGAACGGGCGGCGTGCGTCCGTCGCGAAAGTGTTTCCGTAGATAGACTCGATGCGGACCGCCACCGCCCTCTGGATCCTGACGTGCGGAGGCGCGGCGATCTACATCGCGTGGGCAGCATCGTTGGCGGCGCGCGGCGTACCCGTCTGGCTGCTTGCGATCGGCGCGCTGGCGCTCTACCTAGCGCTGATCCTGGTGTTCACCGCGACCTACTTCGGCGTGGCGTGGATCTACCGCGCCCGGCGTCCACGCGAAGCGCGGATCGGCGTTGCGGCGACGCTCTCGCTTTTCGCCAATGAATATCGCGCACTGGCCGGCTCGGCGCGACGAATGATGTTCTACAGGCTGCTCGTGCGCGATCCTCCGTCGCCATCGCCAGCCGCAACGCCGGTGCTTCTGCTGCATGGCGTGCTGTGCAACGCCGGCGTGTGGCTGCGAATGTCGCGCGTGCTCGTCGCGGCGCGCGTCGCGCCCGTCTACGCGATGTCCTATGGACCCCCGCTCGCGTCGATCGAGTTGTTCGCCGACCAGTTGGCGGCCAAGATCGACGCGATCCTCGTGGCCACCGGCGCGCGCTCGGTCGTCGTCGTTGCGCACAGCATGGGCGGGCTGGTCGCGCTTGCGTACTGCAGGAGATTCGGCGCGGCCAAGATACGCCGGCTGATCTCGTTAGGCACGCCGTATCACGGCAGCGCGCACGCGCGATTCTGTCCCGGCGTGTGCCTTGCGGAGATACGGCCGGGGAGCCGCTGGCTCGACCTGCTGCACGCGACGCCCTTCGCGCTGCCGCCCGTATTCTCGATCTGGTCGTGGCACGATTCGATGGTCGCGCCGCAGACGTCGGCGCTGCTCGCCGGCGCGGAAAGTATCGCGCTGATCGGCATCGGCCACAACGCGTTGCTGGCCGATCGTGACGCCGCGAACAAAGTCGTCGCGCTGATCCGTCAGGCTGGCGATGAAACCACGGCTACCAGTGGATCCCCTGCGTGAGTTGCGCGAACGCCATCGCCTCCGGCGTGAGCGTTTGCGGTGCGCCGTCCTTCTTCCCCTGCGCCGCGGACGAATCTGGGAACATGTTGAACGCGGTATTGAGGAGGACCTGCGTGACCTTCGGCGCAATCGCGTGGCACACAGCGCCGAAAATGCCGAGTCGCGTCGCGATCCGCACCGGCCGGTAGACGATCGCCTCGACGACCAGGCCGGCGGCTTCCTCCGGTGACAGCGTCGGGACGTTTTCGTACATTTTCGTCGGCGCGATCATCGGCGTGCGCACCAGGGGCATGTTGATGTTCGTGAAATGGACGCCCTTGTCGACGAACTCGGACGCGGCGCACTCCGAGAACGCGTCCAACGCCGATTTCGACGCCACGTAGGCGGAGAACCGCGGCGCCCGCGACAGGACGCCGATCGAGCTGATGTTGATGATGTGGCCGTGCTTCTGCTCGACCATCTTCGGCACGAAGGCGAGGATCAGCCGCACCGCGCCGAAGTAGTTGAGCTGCATCGTCCGCTCGAAATCGTGGAAGCGATCGATCGAATTGATGACGGCGCGCCGAATCGAGCGGCCGGCGTTGTTGACGAGGAAATCGACGGTGCCGTGATCGGCGAGAATCTTCTTCGCCACCGCGTCGATCGCATTCATGTCGGACAGATCGCAGGAATACGTATAGCCGCGCCCGCCGGCGGCGGCGATCTCCTTGCGTGTCGCGTCCAGTTTTTCCGGGTCGCGCGCGACGATGACGACTTTCGCCCCTGCGTCGGCGAGCTTTCGCGCCGTCGCGTGCCCGATGCCCGACGATCCGCCGGTGACGACGACGACTTTGTCGCGGACGCGCCCGGCGAGCGTGTGGTCGATGAACAGGTCGGGATCGAGGTTGCGCTCCCAGTAGTCCCAGATCTTCGCCGCGTACGTTTCCAGGTTCGGCACTTCGATGCCGGAGCCTTTCAGTGCCTTCGCCGCCTCGCGGTTGTCGTAGCGCGTCGGCCAATTCACGAACTGGAACACGTCGCGCGGAATGCCCAGATCGGTCAGCACGACCTTGACCGCGCGCTTCACCGGCGACAGCGAACCGAGCCCGTACAAGATCGGCGCCGGGATGAAGCCGAACATCTTGGCGTTGATGCGCATCGTCATCAGCGGCGCATGCGCGGCCTTTGCGAAGATGTTCAGCACTTCGCCGACGCGATACGGCTCCGGGTCGGTGAGGTGAAAGCATTGGCCGTCGAGGCCCTTTATGTGCGCCAGGTAATCGAGCGCCGCCGCGACGAAATCGACCGGGACGATGTTGATGCGGCCACCCTCGATGCCGATCGTCGGCATCCACGGCGGCAGCAAGCTGCGCATCTTCTGGATGGCCTTGAAGAAATAGTACGGGCCGTCGATCTTGTCGATATAGCCGGACTTCGAGTCGCCGACCACGAAACCGGGCCGGTAGATGCGAAACGGCCGCTTGCATTCGCGCCGCACGATGGCCTCGGCATCGTGCTTGGTCTTGAAGTACGGATGATCGAGCTCTTCGGCCTCGTCGAACATGTCCTCGCGGAACACGCCGTCGTACAACCCCGCGGCGGCGATCGAGCTCACGTGATGGAAACAGCCGGCGGCGATCGTCTTCGCGAATTGGACGGCGTTGCGCGTCCCGTCGACGTTGGCCAGTTCCTGTTCCTCGGCCGAGGCCTTCAGGTCGTAGATCGCGGCGAGATGAAAAAAATGGTCGACTTTGCCGGCAAGTTTTTTCGCGTCGGCGTCGGACACGCCGAGATTCTTCTTCGCGAGGTCGCCCTGGATCGCGACGACTTGCTTGTCGTCGACGCCCCAGTTCTCGCGCAACGCCGCGAGCTTTTTCGTCGAGCTCTTGCGGACGAGCACGTAAACCGGCTTTCCGCGCTTGACCAGATGGGCGACGAAAAAGCGACCGACGAAGCCGGTGGCGCCGGTGACGAAATAGGCCATGGAGCTCCTCCTAGAATGGGGGATTCCCGCCTTCTCGTCCGTCATGCTTCAGACGATGTCTGGACGGGGCGGATGCCGGCGCGGGTCGCGACGCCCACCGCGCGATCGAATCGATTGTAACCCGGCGCTTCCACGCAAGGCCGGCGCTGTTCTGCCGCGCCAAATTAGTGTGCATGCTCTAAACTGCCGCGCCTAGAATCGAAAGACTGCGGAGTATCCCGCGAGGCGGCGCTGCCAACCCATCCGAGGAGATCGTTCCATGCTGAAGAAAATGAAGGCCGCCGCCGCGGACGATTCCACGGGCGCGGCAAAGGACGTGTCGCAGACGGTGCTCGACTCGTCGCGGCAGATCTGGCTGGCGGGGTTGGGCGCGTTTTCGCGGGCGCAAGCCGAAGGGATGAAAGTGTTCGAGACGCTCGTCAAGCAAGGCGAGGCGCTCGAGACGAAGACCAAGCAGGCGGCAAAGAACACCGCGGCGGCAGCCGGCACCGCCGCGAAGACGAAAGCGAAGGAGATGCAGGCAATGGCAGGCGGTACGTGGGACAAGCTCGAACAGGTTTTCGAGGACCGCGTGGCCCGAGCCTTGTCGAAGCTCGGCGTTCACACTCAAAGCGACGTGGAGCGCCTTGCCGCACGCGTCGATGCGCTGTCCGAGGCGGTGAACGAACTCGTCAAAGCGACCGGCGGCAAGTCCAAACGCCGGGTCGCACCTTCGCCGGTCGAAAAGATGATGCAAGGCGCGGTGCGCACCGCGGGCCGAACCGCGACGTCCGCCGCACGATCGGCGACCGGCGCCGTGGTGACCGCCACTAAGACCGCGAGGAAGACCGTTCGCACTGCAGCCAAGGTCGCCAAAGCCGCGTTGAAGTGACGAATCCGTCCACGAGCAAGACGCGAAGCGTCGCGGCGATTGGAAACGGATTCGTCATCCCCGCGAACGCGGGGATCCCGTGACTCTCACGACCGATGCGCCGCGTCAAACTCTTCATCGCCGCCAGCCTCGACGGCTATATCGCGGGACGCGACGACGACGTATCGTGGCTGTTCCGCGACGGCGACTACGGCTACGCGGCGTTCTATGCCGGCGTCGACACGGTGCTCACGGGGCGGCGCACGTACGAGATGGCGCTGTCGTTGCCGGCGTGGCCGTACGCGGAGCGCAAGGTCGTCGTGTTCACGCGCGGCAGCGGTTTGCGGATCGCGTCGCCCAACACGGTAGCGACCGCGCGCGCACCAGCCGATGTCCTCGCCGAACTGCGCTCGCGGCCGGGCAAGGATTTGTGGCTTGCCGGTGGCGGCCAACTCGTGCGCGCCTTCCTCGACGCGGGATCGATCGACGACTTCATCGTGTCGATCCATCCCGTTCTGTTGGGCGACGGCATTCCGCTGGTGGCGCCCGGCGCAGCCAAAACGCCGCTCGCGCTGGTGAGCGAGCGCCGCTTTCCGTCGGGATTGATGCAGCTTACCTATCGCGCCGACCGCGCGTGACGCGCCGTCGACGTTTTGCCCTGCGCGGCTACTCGCGGTTCAGCCTCTCGACCTGCTTGATGTAATTCGTCATCGCGTCGTCCGTGCTCGACCCCTTGAGCTTGGCCCACGCGTCGTATTTCGCGCCGCCGACGAAATCGAAGCCGCCGGGACGCTCGCCCTTGACGTCGCCATCGGTCGCCTGCTTGTAGTAGGAATAGAGCTTGAGCAGCGTCGCGTTGTCGGGTTTCTTCTTCGTCTGTTTCGCGGCCGCGGCCGCCGCTTCGAACTTGGCTTTGAGATCGTCTTTCTTCGGCGCTGCGGCCATCGCTGTCCTCCTCGCGGAACCGTCGTACAGCGGTTCGTCGGGTCGTTTGCCCGGCTGGGCTTTCGTGCTACTTTAGCGCGGGAAAGAACACGCGCGCAACGACAAGCGCGATTTCATCCTCTTCCGCTCATGATGGCCGCGACCAAGCGCGAACGCATTTCCGCTGTCGACACCGCCTGGCTGCGGATGGATCGCCCCAGCAACCTGATGATGATCTGCGGGGTGCTGATCTTTCGCGAGCGGATCGTGCTCGCGCGTCTTTCTCGCGTGATCCGCGACCGCTTTCTGGTGTTCGGGCGCTTTCGCCAGCGCGCCGTCCTGTCGACCGCAATGTCGTTCTGGGAGCCGGATCCGCGTTTCGATCTCGCGCGCCACGTCACGCGAATCACGCTGCCAGGCCGCGCGGGTACAAAGGAGTTGCAAGCGCTCGTGTCGCGGCTCGCGTCGACGCCGCTCGATCCGGCGCATCCGATGTGGCAGTTTCATCTCATCGACAATTTCGAAGGTGGCAGCGCGGTCATCGCCCGCATTCATCATTGCTACGCCGACGGCATCGCGCTCATCCGCGTGATGTTGTCGATGACCGATGCCACGGCCAAGGGTCCGCCCGCGATGCCTTTCGAGCCGCGAGAGCGCAAGCGCGAGACGCAGGACGATCCGCTCGCCCAACTCATCGCGCCGTTCGGGGACGTGCTCGGAACCGCGCGCAAGATCGGCGGCACGCTGATCGAAAAAGGCGCGGAGCTGTGGCAGGACCCCGGCAAAGCGGTGGAGCTCGCCGGGCGCGGCAGCGCGTTGATCGCGGAGATCGGGAAGCTCGCGCTGATGACGCAGGACTCGACGACGCGCTTCAAAGGCACGCCGGGTGTGGCGAAACGCGTCGCCTGGGCGGATCCGTTGTCGTTGGCCGAAGTGAAGACGATCGGCAAGGCGCTCGGCGCGTCGGTCAACGACGTGCTGTTATCGTGCGTCGCCGGCGCGCTCCGCGATTATCTGGTCGAGAAGGGCGATGCCGTCGACGGCGTGATGATCCGCGCGCTCGTTCCGGTCAACCTGCGGCCGATGGAAAAGGCGTACAAGCTCGGCAATCGGTTCGGGCTCGTGTTTCTGGAATTGCCGATCGGCATCGAGAATCCGGTCGAGCGGTTGTACGCGGTGCGCACGAACATGAGTGCGCTCAAGGGCAGCTATCAGCCGATCCTCGCGCTCGGGCTGCTCGCTGCGATGGGATCGGGGCCCAAGGTGCTGCAAGAAGCGCTGTTGTCGATCCTCGCGCGAAACGCATCCGCCGTGATGACCAACGTGCCCGGCCCGCAGCAACCGCTTTATATGGCCGGCGGCAGGATCGACAGCCTGATGTTCTGGGTGCCGCAGTCCGGCGACATCGGTGTGGGCGTGTCGATCATTTCGTATAACGATCTCGTGCAGTTCGGCGTCGTGGCCGATCGCGGTCTTTGCCCCGATCCGGAAAGGGTCATCGAACGCTTCGGGATCGAATTCGAGAAGCTCGTCCTGACGACGCTGATGAGCCCCTGGCCGCGCGACAGCGAGCTCGATCCGCTCGCTGCGGCGGAGGCAGTGGGGGCCCGTCTGAGGCCGAGCTGAGGCTTCGTTGAGGCGCGTCTGCGTGGCACAGGCCCGCGCTCGCTTCGGTGTTTAGGCGCTCGCGCGCGCCTGCGCCACGCAGACGCCTGGCGTGCGCGAGCGCCCGCGGGATCGCACCGCTGTTACTCCAGCTCGGACTTCGCCAGCTCGACGTCGAGCCGTTCCATCGCGTCCATCGGCTTGGCCGCGGCAGCTTTTTCGTAGAGCTTCGTCGCCTCGTCGATCTTGGCGTTGCCGAACAGCAGCAACAGGCCGTTCGCGTATTCGATGTGTGCGATCGGCGATTCGGGAAAGAACTTCTGCGCCTTCTGGAAATAGTCGAGCGCCGATTCTTTTTTCGCGCCGTAGGTCATGCCGGCCACGAGACCGCCCACTTTCGCGATGACCTCGGCCTGGTACGCGCCGTACGCCGTGGAGGCCTCGGCATGCTTGGGCTCGAGCTTGAGCGCGGCGGTGAGCGCGTTTTTGATCTTGCCCCCGTATCCTTGCGCAAGCGCCTTGGCCACTGAAATGCCTTGGCCGTAGCGACCGAGCGCATACGCGTACAAGTAGTGCGCGTTGGCGTCCTTCGGCGCCGCCGCCATTCGCTCTTCGGCCCATCCGGCGGCTTCCTCGAAAAGCGCGAGCTTCGCCTTCTCGGCCGGCTCGAGATAGTTGGCGTAAATCGATTGCGCCTTCACCGCTGCGTTGATGCCCGCGCCGCCGGCGGCCCGCCCCGCCTCCACCGCGTACCGGAAATCGCCGGCGTGATAATGGCGCCACGCATCGACGACATCGGCGTCCTTGGGAAACGGCTCGCAGTCGCCCTTGTGCAGCCGAGGCCAGTTATTTTTCAACGCCGCCGCGTCGTGCGCGTAGGCTTTGTCTGGATGCGGGAACTTCGCCCATTGCTTTGCCATGTCGCGCCTCCCGTCAGAACTATCGAAGATAATCCGCGCCTAGGCGTTCGATCAGCGCGCGCGCGTCGCCTTCCATATACGGCGCGATCAGTGCCATCACCTGATAGGCGGCGTGACCAAGTCGATCGTCCGGCGCGTCGATTGCGGCATCGTGGGTCGGCCGCGTTGCGTGGATCCGTTGCCACGACATCCAATACGTGGCGATCATCACGACGTTGGTCGCGAGCGCCGCGAGTTCCCGCTCCGACGCGCGCATCGTGCCGGCGGCGACGAGACCGCGGCACAAATCTACCACGGTCCTCTCGCCGCGCCGATTGAGTTCCGCGAAACGAAGCGCGACCCGCCGATTGCGCGACATGATCTCATCGAGATCGCGGTAGATAAAGCGGTATTCCCACATTCGTTCGAACAAGAGGTGCAGGACCAGCCAGAGATCCTCGACGCCGGGCAGGCGGTCTCCCGGCACCGCGGTAAGCGGCGCGATCTTGGCCTCGAGCGCCGCGTACAACTCGCCGATGATGTCGTCCTTGTTTCGGAAGTGATAGTAGAGATTGCCCGGGCTGATGTTCAGCTCGTCGGCAATGTCGGCCGTGGTGACGTGCGGCTCGCCCTGGCGGTTGAATAGCGCAAGCGCCGCTTCCAGGATGCGCTCGCGCGTGCGACGCGGTGCCTTCTTTTGCGCCATACGCCGGAGACTAGATGACGGCCCCCACGCTCACCGGGTTCGCTGCCCCCGAGCGGGAGCAAGCCTCCCTTGGGGCGGCCCGGCGGGAGGCTGGATGACGACAGCGGCGAGATACCGCTCCAGATGGTCGAGCGTGTGCGAGAGCTCGCGGGCCGTCGCCCTTACGCTGCCGGCGCGCCGCGCATCGGTGCGCAGCGGACGCGGATCGCACATCGCATCGTTGACGCTGCGAGCGCTATCGGCGAGACGCGCGTGACGCAGGGCGATGCCGTGGCGGGCGAGCTGCGGCGCGAGTGTCGCGGCGCGCGTGCGGAGATTTTGCCGCGTCGTCGCAAATGCCAGCGCGCACAGCCGCTTGCGCTGCGCGTAGCTGAAGATGTTGGCGAAGAACATGTCCGCATTCTCGCGGTCGGGCTCGAACAGCAGAACGTCGGCATTTGGATATTGACGCGCGTATTTCTCCATCCCGACTTTCATACGCGAATGGATGATCGCGCGAAACGTTTGCGCGAGCACGAGCGGCAGCCCACCCTGATTGAGCGTTTCGACCGTCAGGCGGCGGTCGCGCGTCGCTCTGCTCGCATCGAACGGGACCAGCGGATTGATGCACAGCAGGAGCTGCACCCCCTGGTCGAGCGCGACCGATGCATGGAGCGTCTTGTTGAGCGCCCCGTCGACGAAATGTTCGCCGTCGATCTCGACCGGCGGGAACATTCCCGGCAGAGCGCTCGACGCCTGGATCGCGCGCGCGATCGGGACGTGGTCGCGGCCTGCGCCCCCGAACGTGACCGACAGCCCGGTGTCGAGGTTCGTCGCGACCAGGAACAATCGGTTGCGCAATCGCCGGAAATCGTTGGTGCGGCCGGGTGCGGCGAACAGGCGCGCGAGAAAGGCATCGACGGCGCGATTGTCGAATATGCCGGTCGGCACGGCGCGTGCGAGCGTCGCGAACGACTCGATCACCCCGCGGTGAAACGGATCGCGCGCGTATTGCAGCGCGGCGCTGAGCATCAGGCGGGGCAGCGCGGCGATCCGCCGACCGAATTCGGAAAACGCCGGCTTGAGGAAGAGCTCGGGCTTCAGCGCGGCATCGGCACCATCCTCGATGAACAGGCGATACATCTGCGCCGGCGAGATGCCGTTTGCGAGCGCCGCGGCGACGAAGCCGCCCGACGACACGCCGACATAAACGTCCAATTCATTGAGATCGAGGCCGTCGAGCGAATCGGTAAGCGCCAACAGCGCGCCGACTTCGTAGATGCCGCCGAGCGGACCGCCGCCCGCCAACGCAAGACCGATCTTTGGCGCGGTTCGCGTGTGTGCTCCCCGCGCACGCCGCATCGGCCGCGCGACCGCTCCTCCCGCCGCCATGACTCTCCTCGCTGGAATTCTTATGGCAAAAGCCCCTGCACCAGGACGACCCGATGCAGGGCAAGATTTCCGCGGAAGTGTATCGGATTACCGCTTGGTCTTGGCTTTGGCGGCGTGCTTGGCACGCTTGACAGCCTTGCTGCGGCGCGCGCGAACCGCCTTCGCTTTCGGCGCGGCGGGCGCCTTCTGCACGATCTTGGGCAGCGATGGCCGAACGATGGCGACCGCCGTATCGGCGTAGCTCCGCACTGTCGTTTCCACAGTGGCGCGTGTCTTCGTCCACACCACGTTTGCCGTTACGACCGACGATTCCACCCGGTCGCCGACGAAACGAATTGCGCGCGATTCGACCGCCGCGCCTTCTTTGACCAGCGTGCGGAGCACGGTGCCCGCTTCCTTTTCGGCCCAGTCGCGTGTAACGACGGCGGCGCCGAGACCGGCAAGCCAAGCTTGGCGCGACGCGGCCAGGACGGTATCGCTGAACGATGCGTTCTTGTGTTGGAGCGAGTTCATCATGGATCGACTCTCCTTTGATCGCGCGAAATGCGTCGCGCACCCATTGAATCTACGCGCATCGGTTAGAGCAATCACACTAATCGATTTCACGTGCATCGATCGAGAGACGCATCAAGTCTTCATTGCGGCCGCGAGCCCGCTCGCGAGCTTCGCCACGATCCCATAGACCGACAGCTGCGGATTCGCGCCGATCGACGTCGGAAAAAGCGAGCCGTCGAACACGTGCAGATTGGCGAGATGATGATAGCGGCCGGAGGAATCCACCGCGGCGCGGCGCGGATCGGGCCCGAGCGGGCAACCGCCCATCACGTGGGCCGATATGACCGGCGTGACGCGTGGACGGAGGTCGAAGCCGGCGATCGCGGCCTTTGCATCGCTCGCGTGCGCGAAGACCGCGCCATCGCCATGCACCGGCATGACGCTTTTTGCGCCGGCGGCGAACTGGATGTCGGCCATCGCCGTCAGCGCGCGGCGGACGCCATCCCACTGATAGTCGTTCTGCGGATAGTCGAGCAGCGGCGTCCCATCGCCGGCAAGTCGCACGATGCCACCCGTGCTCTCCGGATGAAAGCCGTCGCGCAACAACGCGATCACGACTTGCAAGTGCGGCAGCTCGCGCATCTTCTGCGCATGCGACGCGCCGTAATTCGGCACCGTGATTGCGGTGAGAATCGGATGGATCGGCGGCGCCTCGAGCTTGAATCCTATCGGGCCATCGGGCGGGTTGGCGTCGATGAAATGATCGGAGTAGACCGACTGCGGCGCGCCGGAGTATCCGTCGACGCGCTCCGGCATCACCGCGGCGGAAACCACGGTCGGATGCAGGAACGTGCGGCGGCCGACGACGTGGTGCGGATCCGGAACGCTGCTCCGCAGCAGCAGCGCCGGCGTGCCGATCGCGCCGGCGCACGCGATGTAGACTCGGCCGCGAACGGTGATTCGTCGCCCGGTCGGCGCGTTGCCGTTCGCATCCATCGCGACGCATTGCAGCGATTGCACTCGGTCGCCGCGCCACTCGAAGGCCAGCGCGCGGGCGCGCGTCACGAGCGTCGCGCCGCGCGCGAGTGCGCCCGGAATCGTCGTGACGAGCATCGATTGCTTCGCATTCGTCGGACAGCCCATGCCGCAATAGCCGAGATTCCAGCAGCCCTTGACGTTGCGGCGAATGGTGCCGAACGAATAGCCGAGCTTGCCGGCGCCGGCGGCCAGCGCAGCGTTGTTCGCGTTCGGCGCGACGTCCCACGGCGCGATCGCGAGCCGCGCCTCCATCTGCGCGAACCATGGCGCGAGGTCGTCGACGCCGAAGCCGGTAACGCCGAATGCCTGCGCCCAATGCGCGAGGGTGACCGACGGCGTGCGGAACGAGCTGGTCCAGTTGACCGTCGTGCTGCCGCCGACGCAGCGTCCCTGAAGAATCGAGATTGCTTTGTCCTTCGTTTTGCGCGCCGCCGATTCCTGATAGAGCTCTGGGTAGGCTTCGGCTTCGCGCATCCGGAAATCGCTCGACGACTTGAGCGGTCCCTCTTCGATCAGGGCGATATGCAATCCCGCGGCGGCGAGAATTTCCGCGGCCGTACCTCCGCCGGCGCCAGTGCCGACGATCACCGCGTCTGCGTCGAACGTCCGATCTTCGATAAAGGTCGCAGCGTCGATCACGTTCCATCCGCCGGCAATGCCGGCGCGGATCGGATCGGCGATCGTCGCAGCGTCCACGCGCGTCGGCACCGTCTCGCTCAGCCGACGGCGGGTGGACCGTCGTAGCCGATCGCCCACCACGCGCGCGGTTGGCCGTACCACGCGGCGAACACGAGTTGATGGAGCGCGTCGTAGGCGGCGCGCAACAACGCGATGCGGCTGTCCTTGAGACGGCTCAAGAATGCGTCGACTGCGGCCGGCGAAGCTTCGGGCCACGATGCAGTCATCCGGGCGAGCGACCAACGCGCCGGCGCCAGAGCCAGCAACGTGAAGAGCTGTTGCAGTTCGCGTTGCGCGAGGTGCGGCAATCCGGCAATGGCGGCATCGATGGCGGCGACGGTTTCGCGCACGGCGGTGGTGCGGGCGTCGGCCGTCTGCGGCAATGCACCAGCCAGCATGAGCGGCAAGATCGCGGTCACGATTGCTTCGCCATCGGCGTCGAGCGTGCGCATCGCCCGAAGACCGGAGAGCGGCGACGCGCGCGGCAACCAACGCGTGGCGACGAGCGCCGCGGCGCCGAGTACACCGGCGAAAATGAAAGTGCGACGGGAGGCGTTCACAATGGGTGGGAACGGCAAAGCGGCGAATGTTCGATTGGCCGAGAGCGACGATAACCGCCTCGGGTAGAGCAAACAATCTAATTGCTCAGTCTGATCCGCTAGACTCCACGCCTCGCCTCTTCTCTATTCGGACCGGATCGACGATCGATGAGCGATAACCATTCGGCACATGGCGCGCAGGCGGCGCTGATTGCCGAGCTCGCACGCGTCTCGCGTCTGCACGAGACGCGCCGTGCCGATCCGGCCTTGGCCGGCGCGCTGGCGCGGATCGGCGAATGGCAATCGCGCCGATTGCGCGATACGTACGCCGATCTGACGGTCGATCCGCGCTACACGGCGGCGATCGCCTTTTTCCAGAACGATCTCTACGGCGGCGCCGATTTCAGCCGCCGCGACGCCGATCTCGTGCGTGTCGTCCCCGCGATGGTCCGTTTGCTGTCCGAGACGGTCATCCAAACGGTCGCGCGTGCCGTGGAGTTGAACGCGCTGTCGCACGAGCTCGACCTCGCGTTGCTCGCGCGGTTGCCGCGCGCGGATGGCGTGTTCAATGTCGCCGAGTATTGCGCCGCGTACCGCGCTGCCGGCGACTATCCGCGCCGCGATCGTCAGCGCGAGCTGATCGGGCGGGTCGGCGCGGGACTCGACCGCTACGTCCGCACGCCGATGCTCGGCACGGCGCTCGCGATGATGCGGCGGCCGGCGAGGCTCGCAGGGCTGGCGGCGCTGCAGGATTTTCTCGAGCGCGGTTTCACAGCGTTCCGACGAATGAACGGCGCGGGCGATTTCCTGAAGACGGTTGCGGTCCGCGAAGCGCGGATCCACGATGCAATCGTGTCCGGAGCGAACGATCCGTTCCCCGAGCCCTGGCCGGCGCAGCGCGCGTAGCGGGGCGACGCCGAGCGGCGCTGGTCTTCACGCCTTGGTGGGCTTTTCGCGCAGCAATCGGTCGAGCTGCGCCGTGATTTCCTTTTCGATCGTGGATCTTAGCGGCGTCAGCAAGAAGCCGAGCGACACGTCGAGCACGATTTTGTCCTTGCTCACGTGCATACGGCCGCTGACGCCGGGCCGCTCGAAGTCGACGCTGTCGCCGTCCCACGCGTAGTCCAGCGCGAACCGTTGCTTCAAATCTTGCGCGATCTTCTCTGCGACGGCCTTTGCTTTCTTGTGCGTGAGATTGTGCTTTTTCGCGATCGAGATCGAGGCCATCGGCGATTCCTCCGTATGCTTCGGCCAGTATAGCCAACCGCTGGACCCTCTATCGCAAACGCGGCAGAATCGCTGCCCCATGCCGCGATTCCCGCGCGCGGGCGTGTTCGGAGGAGCATCGAAGTGCCGGGCAACATCGCACAATTCTTCGCCCAGCATCTCGCGCGACCGCAACACGTTCTCCACCGCCATTTCGCGGACGAGCGGTGGCGCGACGTGACCGCGGGCGAGCTGGCAGCGCAAATCGCGCGCTGGCAGTCGGCGTTCCGGCGAGACGGATATGCGCCCGGCGATCGCATCGCGCTGTGCGTGCGCAATGGACCGAGCTGGGTCGCGATCGACTTGGCGGCGCTGGGCCTCGGACTGGTCGTCGTACCGCTTTACGTCGACGACAACGCCGAGAATGCCGCGTGGTGCGCCGGCACCGCGGAGGCGAGGCTTCTGATCGTCGAGAATTCGCGGCTCGCCGCCGCGTTGCGCAACGCTGCCGCTGGCGGAACGTCATTGCCGCCGCTATGCGTCCTGCGTCCGGACCCGGACGAAACCGCCACGCGCGTGGAATCGTTCCTGCCTGCGACGGGCGGGGATGTCGAAGTGCGCGAGTTCGAGGACGACACGCTGGCGACGATCTGCTTCACGTCCGGCACCGCCGGGCGGCCGAAAGGGGTGATGTTGTCGCACGGCAACATCATCGCCAACGTCCGCCAATGCCAAGCGACGCACATGGCGCGCGCCGACGACCGTTTCCTGTCGATCCTGCCGCTGTCGCACATGTTCGAGCGAACGGGCGGCTACTATCTTCCGCTTTCGCTCGGCGCGGTGGTCGCGTACGCGCGCGGCATCGCGCAGATCGCCGAGGACCTCGCATCGCAGCGGCCGACGGTGATTTTCGCCGTGCCTAGGATCTTCGACCGCTCCTACGCGCGGATCGAGCAGGCGCTTGCCGAATCGCCGCTGAAAAAGCGCATGTTCGACGCATGCGTCGCGCGCGGCGCTCGGG
>CATPAO010000320.1 GCA_955652025.1 Casimicrobiaceae bacterium | reverse complement strand
TCGCCTGGTCGGTCGAGATCGAGCCGCTCGAGGTTGCGGGCGGCAGCGCGACCGCGCTGCCGCTGCTGCCGCGCGCACCGGCGCTCATCGTCTCGGGCGACATCTGGACCGCGTTCGACTACGCGAGCGTCGCACAGCGCGCGCATGCGATCGCGCACGATCTCACTGCGCCTCGCGCGCATCTCGTCATGGTGCCCAATCCGCCGTTTCACCCCTCCGGCGATTTCGTGCTGCGCGACGGCATGCTCGCCGCCGACGACGGCCACAAGTTGACGTACGGCAATATCGGTGTCTACGACATCGCGTTGTTCGCCGAACTCCCGCGCGGCGCGCGAGTCCAAATGTTGCCGTTGTTTCTGGCGTGGATCGGACGAGGGATCGTTTCGGGCGAACGCTACGACGGATCGTGGGCGAACGTGGGCACGCCGGACGATCTGATGGCGTTGGATGCGCGATTGTCGACGCCCGTGTCCGCGCCTTGACGTCCCCATTCCGCGCGAACGCTCGCGATGAACCCCACCAATCCATTGCTCGAGTTTCGAGGGCTGCCGCGCTTCGATGCCGTCCTGCCTTCGCACGCGACGCCCGCGGTCGAGACGCGCGTTGCGGATGTACGCGCCACGATCGATTGCGTGGTACCGATCCTCGCCCGCCCACGTGGGAGCGCGTCGTGCTTCCGCTCACGGATCGCCTGGACCGCCTCGACAGCACATGGAGCGCCGTGCGGCACCTGAACGCCGTCGTCAACACGCCGGCGCTACGCGAAGCTTTTCACGCCAACTTGCCGAGCGTGACCGCATTCCACGCCGATCTCGGACAGGACATGCGGCTCTACCGAAAGTATCGCGCACTGCGTGACGCGCCCGCATTATCCTGTCTTCGGCCGCCGGGGCACGGTCCTGTGACGAAATCCTCGCTCGTGGCGGCAGCCGACCGGCGCTGGAGTCGTTCGTAGCCTTCCGGGGACGTCCTCCCCAGTTGGACGCACTTCTGCGGCATAATGGCATGACAGTGGCATCCTAGGGAGGCGTCATGGGTCGAACCTTGTTGCCGTGGTCCGCAATCGTCGGCGTCGTCGCGTTCGCCGCGGCGACCGGCGCGTCGGCGCAGGAAAAGCAGATGTACCGCTACATCGACGCGGACGGCAAGGTTGTCTACACCGACAAAACGCCGCCGCCGAGCGCCAAGAGTGTCCAGCCCAAGCGGATGAACGCGAACGTGATCGAGTCGAACGACATTCCGATCGCGGCGCAGATCGCATCGGAGAAGTACCCGGTCACGTTTTACACGTTCGACTGCGGCGACGTTTGCCGCAACGCGGAAGCGCTGCTCAACCGCCGCGGAGTTCCGTATTCGACGATCAACGTGAGCGATGCCCAGGGCGGAGCCAAGCTGCAAGCGTTGACTGGCGACAGTGTCGCGCCGGTCCTGCAGGTGGGCGAGAAGTGGATCGCGAAAGGCTTCCTCGAAGCGCAATGGCAAACGATGCTCGACGAAGCGGGCTATCCTAAAACACCCGGAACGCGACGTACGCAGATCAATCGGCCGCCGGCTTCGACTTCCACGGCCAAGGTGGATGCCCCCGCGGCCACTGCGTCACCCGCCGCGCCGGCGCCGGCCGCGACTCCCCCCTCTGCTAACGGCGGATATCCGAAGCCCTAGCCGGTCACATGGCGTCGGCGATCACTGGCCTGCGCTTTCACGATCCCGGTCGTCGACGTGTCCGTCCGACGCGCGCGATATCCGCAACTGGCGGCGCGCAACATGGTTCGACGAGCCGAAGCTGAGCTCCGTGAACGGTACCAGTTGCGTGGGCGTCGGATTGCTATTGTCGATCGTGTTCCACGACGTACCTATGCAATGGTCGTTCGCGAACAAAGTTTTGTAGATGATGATCCACTGGGTGACGTGGAAGTCCCGAAACTTTGCGGTCACGGTCGCCGTATTTTCCCGTGGATTGCGCTTGTTGATCGCGTACCAGTTGGTGCTAGGTACCAGGGATACCAGTCGTGATTGACGCTGTCGATCTGATCTGCGATTCCAATCTCCAATACCCCCGTGGAAAGGTCCCGCTGGCGCGTGCGAGCCGCGAGATAAGCCAAGCGCAGAATTTCTCCCGGTCGCAGCCCATCCTTATATTGACCATTATTAACTGTGCTGACCCAAATTTGTCCCAACCGAAGCGCGCCCGAGTCGAAGCGGATGTAACCTCGGTGTTGACGGGGGCGCCCTCTACGCGGGAAGGCGATTCGGCACGAAGCCGCCGCGCGTGTCCGGCGCGATGAAGATCGCCGCCGGCATCACGACCGCCGAAGAGGTCGTCAAAACGTCGCGTCGCTCGGTTGAGCGGGGTGCGCGTCGCGGCGCTACGCATGACCGGCATGTACAAAACTTCCTTGGCCGAATTCTCGGCGTACGTGATCGTCAGCCTGCTGGCGCTGAGCGTCGACGTGCTGATCCTGTATCTCCTCGCGGGTGTGTTCTCGCTTGACAAGCCGCTCTCCGCCGCCATCGCGTACCTCGTGGGGCTCGCCCTCCACTACCGGCTCGCCACGTTACGCGTCTTCACCTACCGCCGCTATGCGCGGCAGCAAGGGCGCGAATTGGCGGGATACGTGCTGACTGGATTAATCGGGGTCGTCACGAGCTACCTCATCGTGCTCGTCGGAACGCAGTTGCAGATCGCTCTAGCGATGTCAAAGGCCGTCGCGGTCTTCGTGTCGTTCGGCCTCACTTACATCGCGCGGCGCTCGCTCCTTTTCTCGCGGGACCCAAAGTCGCGCGCTGCACCGCCCGCGTGAGGAAGACCGTCCTCGTCATCGGTGCCGGGCCCGCGGGCTTGACCGCCGCGCTCGAGCTCCTGCGCCGGTCAGGCGAGTTCACGCTGGTCGTGGTGGAGGCGCTCGATCAGGTCGGCGGACTCGCCCGCACGGTCCGTCATCACGGCAACCGCATGGATATTGGCGGGCACCGATTCTTTTCCAAGGTCGACTGGGTCATGGACTGGTGGCGCGATATCCTGCCGATTCCGGCCGAGATGGCCACGTTCGTCCCGATGCGCGATCCGTCGGCGAGCCTCGATGTGGCGGACGCGCTAGCCGCGAGGGCACCGGAGAAGTCGCTGCTGCTGCGCCCGCGCCTGTCGCGCATCTATCACCTGCGCAAATTCTTCGACTACCCGATCAGCCTCAGTGCGCGAACGCTGCGAAGCCTGGGACCGGCGCGTATCGTCAAGACCGGCTTCAGCTACGCCCGCGCGTCGCTCTTCCCGATCAGTCCCGAGAAGAATCTTGAGGACTTCCTCATCAACCGGTTCGGCCGGCACCTGTATCTCACATTCTTCAAGGATTACACCGAGAAGGTGTGGGGCGTGCAGTGCGCGAAAATTAGCCCGGAATGGGGGGCGCAGCGGATCAAGGGTCTTTCGATCACGCGGGCGATCGCGCACGCGCTCCGAAAAATGACGAAGGGGATCTCCGGCGATGTCGGACAGAAGAATGTCGAGACCAGCCTGATCGAGAAGTTCCTCTACCCTAAATTCGGGCCGGGGCAAATGTGGGAGACCGTTGCCGCAAGCGTCGGGGCGCTCGGAGGCACGGTGTTGCTTTCGACGAAGCTCGTGGAGCTTATCCAATCCGGTGACCGGATCGTCGGCGCCGTCTGTCAGAACGCCAGCACCGGCGAGCGCCACGAGATTGCCTGCGACGCGGTGATTTCGAGCATGCCGATTAAGGACTTCGCGCTGGCGCTTCGCCCGTCGCCGCCCGCCGACGTACTCGACATCGCGACGGGGCTCGCCTACCGTGATTTCATTACTGTCGGTGTGCTGCTCGCGAAGCTGCGGCCGAACGCGCATGTGCGCCGCGGCTTCGCCAACAACATGTTTCCGGACACATGGATCTACATCCAGGAGAGCGATGTGAAGGTTGGCCGGCTGCAGATTTTCAACAATTGGAGCCCAGAGATGGTCGCCGACAAGGCGAAAATCTGGATCGGCCTCGAGTATTTCTGCAGCGAAGGCGACGACCTGTGGCGGCGCTCCGAAGAGGATCTAGCGTCGCTTGCGATTCATGAACTCGCGCGGCTCGATCTCGCGGATGCCGTTGACGTGCTCGACGTGAAGGTCCTCAAGGTCGAAAAGGCGTATCCCGCGTATTTCGGCTCCTACGACCGCTTCGAAGCGCTGCAGCGTTATCTCAACGGAATCGCGAACCTGTATCCCGTCGGGCGCAATGGGATGCATCGCTACAACAACCAGGACCACTCGATGGTCAGCGCAAAGCTTGCGGTCGAGTGCATCCTGGATCCATCGCTTCACAAAGCCGCGATCTGGGCGGTCAACGTCGAGCAGGAATACCACGAGGAAGCGAAGTCCGGATCGGCGACTTTTTGAGGGTGCGTTGCGTCAGACGTTAATCGCTCAGAACGGAGGCATGCAACCCGCGGCGTCGAAGTTCGCGCGTGCCGCCGCCTGCCATCGCTCTGGATCGTCCGTCCCGTCACCGGCCGGTAGAGGAACGAACACCTGACGCGCGACATTCCAGCAGTAGAGCCCGAGGAAGCCCGCGCGATCGAAGCGCGGCGCGGACTTTAGCTTCGCGATGGTATCGTTGCGCAGGTGCTCCGACCCAGGCTTGAATCCCGAGCTCGTCATTCCGGCCATCCGGTCGAGAAAGTCCTCGTGCTGGGTCGGCCGCATCACGATGGCGCCCTGGGCGTTGCGCGCGAATGGGGCGGTCCCGTAGTGATCGGGCAGGTAAAGGAGCGCATATTGATTGCTGTCGATCCCTGCTGCAGTGTGCTCGACGCTTCGCACGATTTCCTTCATCCGCCGGCCTGCGTCCTGCCACTCACCGAGGCTGCGCCATTGGCCGATCAGCAGGACCGCTACGAAAGCGATGCCGATAAGCTGTTGTGAACCCTTCCACGCGAGAAGCACTCCAATTGCCAGCGCAGAATACATCCAGCCTACATAGAGATTCCGTGCGCCTTCGCCGTTGGTCCCGGCGATGCGAAACGAGATTGTGGGCGCCACCACGTATATGAGTGCCGCGCCCAGCAACGCAATGGCGAGAGCGTGGCATTCGGGCGAGACCACGCGCCGTGCCCGCCACCATGATGCAAGCGATGCGAGCATCAGTGCAGTCGCCGCGACGCTCCAGGCGACGTAGCCGGGACCGAGCGTCTCACTGACGATGTACCGGAACGTCGCGACACGCCATGCGAACTCGGCCACGCTCGCGGGAAACGACGAATCCGGATATACCGTCGACATCGACCCGAAGAGCGCCGCACGCCATAGGAGGTAGACGGCGAATGCGAGCCAGGTGGGCCATGTTTCGCGGAATGCCGCGTTTACCCGCTGTGGGAAGCGTTCGGTCGCGATTGCACCACCGGGGGAGGTTGCGGCAAAACAAAGGAGCGTTGCCACCGCTGGCAGCGGCATCGCGCTCTCCTTCGAGAGCAACGCACACGCGAGCCACGCGAGCCGCAGCCTTCGCCACGGCGACGGCATCGGCGAAGCACCGATGGGCAGTGTCAGCAAGTACAGCAGGCTGAAGAGGCAGGCGAGGAGATCAAACCTGCCGACCGGCCAGAACGACACCTCACCGGTGAACGGAAACGCCGCGAGCACGCACGCGGTGATCCAGCCGCCCGCCGATGGATGGGGGGCCTGCGCGTTTAGCCAGCGTGCTGTCAGGATGCCAGCAAGCGCGGCATTGGCGCAATGAAGCGCCATGTTGGTGACGTGCCAGCCGGTCGCGTGGGCGCCATAGACCAGCCAGTCGAGCACGTACGTTGCGAAGGCCAGCGGCCGGTACGCAAAATTGCCACTGTCGAGTGGTGTGTAGAGGCGCGATATTGCCCACAACCACAGCGCGCCGCGCTCGGATGCGTCATAGATCCAGCCGAGATGGACGTAGTCGTCGCTCAGGAAAGCGCCGTCGATTCCTCGCAGGTGCGCGACCAGGACGCCGCCGAGTGCGACGACGAATGGCCATGCGCCGAGCTTTTGCAGGATGCTAGACGGTTGATCGCGTGCCATCGGAACAGTGCCGGTCGATGCGAGAATCGCGATCCGCGTGCTGACGCGCGCGCTGGGCCGCAATGGCCCTGGATAGCAGATGTCAAACCCCGCATCTTGCGCTCCTGAGAGCCGCATGGGCTCCTGGACCGGGCGCAGTATAGCGGCTCGCGTGTCGATACTCGACTCTAAGGACTTCCCCTCTGCAAGTGCCTTTGCTGATCGCTGGTAGGACAGACTGCAAATTTCTAACCGGCCTCGAAATGCGAGCGTCGTTTTGGCGCTCGGGCCATCATAACTAGCCGCGAGTGCGGTCCCAATTCGTTACTCGGCCACCACTGGGCCTGCAAGTTGATCGGGGTGTCCGCCCGCCGGTCTTGACCTGTTCAGCGTTCTCTCATGGCGCTCGCAGTCGAGGAGGTTCCAGATTGAATGGGTGGGCGATGTCGTGAGCTACACGGGCAGTGCGAAGGCTCGATTCTTTGCTAACAAGGCCCAGATGAGGCGAGCGTTCTTGGCCGCGATGGCGATGATGGTCCGGTGATAACCGCGACGCGCTTGCAACGCCATCGCCCAACGCGACAGTAGGGCGCAACGAAGCGCGCCATCATGATACCGACGCGGTGCCCACACGCCTCGAACTGGTGCCCCCACTGATGCGCTCCACTGCAGGCCTCCATGCCAATCAAGCACGGCGGCAGTCCAGCAATGAGCTCCATCAACCTCTCCCGCCGGAACGTCTTGCGCAGCACTGCGCAACCCGCCGCATCCACACCGTGCAGCGTGAATACCGACTTTGCGAGATCAACGCCGACTTTGCGAGATCAACGTCGACCGTAGTAATCTCTTTCATGACTTCCCCTCCTGGTTTAGATTGAACCAACGAATTCAATCTTGGCACCTCGATGCGGTCTCCGGGACGGGGAAGACCCTATTATTCGTTTAGGCATCTTCTACGGAGACCCAATGACTGGCACTTACGTGCATGGTTACGATCCACGAGAAAATCGGCGGCTGCAGGATCAGGCATCCACGCTCGTGGAGCTATTGCACTCCGACACGACTTACCCGGAAGGGAGCTGCGTCTTGGAGGCCGGGTGCGGAGTCGGCGCGCAAACAGTCACCCTGGCATCCAATAGTCCGAAGGCGCTGATTACGTCCATCGACGTGTCCGAAGCATCGGTCGTCGCGGCCAGAAAAGCTGTTCAGGCCGCCGGGATCAACAATGTGGCGCTGCGGCAGGCGGACATCTTCCGTTTACCATTTCCCCCTGGTTCGTTCGATCATGTCTTCGTGTGCTTCGTCCTTGAACATCTGGCCCAGCCTGCAGAGGCGCTGAGAGCACTTCATTCCGTCTTGAAGCCCGGTGGAACGGTTACCGTGATCGAAGGCGATCATGGCTCCGCCTACTTCTACCCGGACAGCGAATACGCGCGCAGGGCAGTTCGTTGCCAGGTGGAGTTGCAGGCAAGGGCAAGCGGGAATGCATTGATAGGACGGGCTCTTTACCCTTTGCTCACGGAAGTCGGATTTAACCAGATCCATGTCTCGCCGCGCATGGTCTACGTCGACTCCAGCAAACCCGGTCTGGTCGAAGGATTCACAAAGAGAACTTTTACCGCAATGATCGAGGGCATTAGGAAATCCGTTCTCGAATCGGGGCTCATGAGCGAAGTTGACTTCGACAAGGGCGTAGCCGATTTGTACCGAACTGCAGAAGCGGACGGCGTTTTTTGCTATACGTTTTTCAAGGCAAGCGCTGTTAACAGTTCTCCTGACGAACAAGGCGCTTCCAGGGGACGCGCCGCAAGGGGCGAGCCCCTGAGCTCTCTGCGTTAGGGCGCGCAGCTCTGGGACCCCATGAGCCCGACCATCCCAAAGTTTGCCAAGAATCGTCCCAGGCGGTGCCTAACCCGATATTCAACGCGGGACCCCAACCGGCGGGCCTTCGGCCCGGCCGTGGGGCCGGTCAACTAATACAGTGCTCTCTCGTTAGACGTCAGAAAGGAACCCCTGGCCCGCCCATATGTCAAC
>CATPAO010000319.1 GCA_955652025.1 Casimicrobiaceae bacterium | reverse complement strand
GGGAGTGGTGCGCAACACATCCGGAAGCATCGCCGCCCCGGTAGCAGCATGTCGCCCCCCCGATTGCCTGGCAATTGCCGTATCGGCCGTTGACAGTTCGATCGAGCGTAGTGGTCGTTATCGCGTCCGTCGACCTGGTCGGTGAATGCCATCGAGCAAGCCGATCTCCTCATCGCCGAAGGCAACGCGCTCGAGGATAAGGGCGAATTCCGCGCGGCGCTGGATTGTTATCGGCGCGCGGCCACGATGGCGCCGGTCTATCCGCGCGCGCATCTCAACATCGGCAACGCCCTGCGCCGTTTGAATCGCGATGACGATGCGATCGCGGCGTTCCGAAAAGCGCTTCAGTACGCCCCCAATTATGCGCACGCGCGATTCAATCTGGGGGCGCTTCTCTCCGCGATAGGCCGCCACGAGATTGCGGAGCTCGAGCTTCGCGCAGTCCTGCGCCAGCAGCCCGAAATGTTGCAAGCGGTGCTCGTCTTGGCTGACAGCCTGCAAGCGTCGGGCCGCCTGGCCGACGCAGAGAGGGAATTTCATCGCGCGATGGATTTGAGCCCCGACCACGCCGGAGCGAATTTCAATTTCGGGCTCCTTCGGATGCGCCAGAATCGATTTGCGGAAGCGCTCGATTACATGGTACGGGCGAAGGCGCTGGATCCGGACGTCAAAGATGTCGAAAGCGTTATGTTGTTCTCGCTTAGCTTTCGCGACGACCTTGACGCCGACAGCATTGCACGCGAGCACCGCCGGGTGGGTACAGCAATCTGCCGTGAAGCGGGACCACCGTTTGCGACATGGTCGAATCAGCCCGATCCTGAACGCAGACTTCGACTCGGCTATGTCTCAGGGGATTTCCGCCTGCATCCCGTCGCACTATTCCTTCGGCCGGTCCTCGAACGACACGACAAGCAACGATTCGAGGTCTTCTGCTATTCGAATTCGAAGGGCGCCGACACGATCAAACGGGCGCTCCAGGACCGCGCTGAGCATTGGTGCGAAATCTCCGGTCTCGACGATCGAAGTTTTTCCGAAAGAATCCGCGCGGACGAGATTGACATACTTGTTGACTTGTCCGGACACACGAACAGTAATCGGCTCTTCGTTTTCGCGCGCCATCCTGCCCCCGTCCAGGTTACCTGGCTCGGTTATCTCAATACCACGGGACTGCCTAGGATGGACTACCGCATCTGCGATTGGCACACCGATCCGAGCGGGGAAACCGAGGTATTGCACAGCGAGCGGCTGCACCGCATGCCGCACAGTCAATGGTGTTACGTCCCGTGGGGCTACATGCCGCAAGTGGCCGCGCCACACGCTGATCGTCCTGAGGAGATCATCTTCGGCTCGTTCAATCAATTTCTCAAAATCAGCGACGCCTGTCTCGCGCTTTGGGCGCGGATTCTTGACCGAGTCCCGGAGGCGACGTTAACCGTGCTTGATGTCGAAGGACCGAATCGCCGGTCGTTGCTCGACCGACTTGCCCGCCATGGCATCGAATCGACTCGTGTTTCACTTCATGGGCGTCAGAATTTGCATGACTTCTACGCCGCGATTGGCAATGTCGATGTCGCGCTCGACACGTACCCGCACAACGGTGCGACGACGACCTTTGACACGCTTTGGATGGGTGTCCCGCTGGTCGCTTTGCGCGGCGAGCGCGGCATATCGCGCAGCGGCTACAGCATCCTCCGTTCGCTGGACATGCCGGAGCTGATCGCAGGCACGGCGGACGAGTACGTCGAATTGAATGTGCGACTCGCCAGTGACGCATCTTGGAGGTCGCGCTTACGAGCGACGCTGCGAGATCGTCTCGCGGCGTCGTCGCTCATGGACGGCGAACGGTTCACCCGGGACCTCGAGGCAGGCTATCGGCAGATGTGGCGAACGTGGTGCGCGTCGCACCGATCAGGCGTTCTGCCTATCGATTCCTAGTGTTGTGTCCAATAACTGACTGGACAATCGATCAAGTCCGGTTGCACCACGCGCCGCACATGAAAGAGAGCCAAATGACTTGTCCAGTTAATTCGTGGACATCACACTAGCGCTTGACTACAATTCCCTGACCGGTCGGCAGTGGAAACACGCGATAACGCCTCGCCTCGAACCACGGATCCTCGGCAAGCTTCTGACCCCGATAGACGCCGGCCCATTCATAGTCGTCGAGGATGATGAGACCGCCGGGAACCACTCGGTCGAATAGCGCGCCCAACGCCGCTATTTCAGCCGGCGCCTGATTCAGGTCGATATGAAGATAGGCAATTGATTTCGGTGACCGCCCTTCGAATACCTCCGGTATGTGGCCCCTGCATATCTTCACCTGTGGGTACGAATGGAATTTCATTTTCACCCTGTCGTGCAAATCCGCTCCGTGTTCGGGCATTGCGTGGTGCAGCATCCATTCCCTGTGCTCGAACAGATCGTAGATCCAGAAGTCCTTCGGAAACCGCTCCCCGCCCAGGTAGTCGACGACCGTCTTGACGCCGACTCCCGTGTATGCGCCGCATTCCACGAAGTCGCCCTCGAGCTGAACACAGTGGTACGCCGCGCACGAAAGGATGTATCGCCTCCAGATAATTGCCCTGTCGGCGTCGCTTTCCGCGTTCGCATCCCACGCCTTCATGAACGCGTCGTCGTCCAGCATTGAGTTGTTTCGCGCCCAGGTGAAGAAATTGTCGGCAAAATGAACTCCGGGCGCGACCAGCTCCGATGCGGCCTTGACGTGTTCACCGACCTTTTCGTCATCTGCCGTTCCCCAAAACATTGGAAAGAAAAAGCTCTTGAGCTCCTCCAGTCGCGGCGTGCGCAACTTCGGCAGATCGATACTCGCCCTAGGCTTTTTCCTAAAGGGAAGCTTCACGAATGACTCCTTCGAATGTTGCAGACCCAGATTTCTCGTGAAGTGTTCCTGGCGACTAATGTGGTCATTTTCGGCTCTGATTCTTAGGCTGCACAGTGGCGGTGGAACGATGAAGGTAGACACCCACCTGAATTCGTTCCATCGGTCCCTACAACGATTGCGCGTGGACTTTAGGCGACTTCGTCGGCAATTGTAGCCACGACCGCTGCTACCTGGCGGCCGGCGAACGAAAAAAGCACCCCATTCCCTGGCCGCCTTACACCTTGGACCGTTCTATGTCAGAACCCACCGCTCTTTCAATGTTTGCATGGCGCTGGAAACGTGCATATACTCCCAATTGCGTGTATATGCTCGTATCGGACTCGCCAATGTCCTCCGACAGGATCTCATCTCCGCCCTGCGCCTGCGGCCGACTCCGCCGCGCGGCGCGCGCGCTGACGCAGCTCTACGACGACGCGATGGCGCCGGCTGGTCTGCGCGTCACGCAGTTCTCGCTGCTTCGCACGCTGGCGCGCGAGGGGCCGTTGCGTATATCCGATCTCGCCGCCCGCCAGCTTCTCGACCGTACGGCGCTGTCGCGCAATCTCGATCCACTGATCGATCGTGGCCTGATCGCGGTCGCGCCCGGCCGCGATGCGCGCACGCGCGAAGCCGCGACGACGGCCAAGGGTAGAACCGCGCTGCGCCGCGCCGAGCCGTACTGGAATCACGCGCAGGCCGACGTCGCGAAGCGGATGGGCCAACCGAAGGTCGACGCATTGATCACGCTGCTGGGCGAGATCGAAACGCTGCATCCGAATCGCGACAGCGTATCCCGCTGACGCGATCGCTGCACGTCACGAGATTGAGCGAGGGAACCGTCGTGTCGACAGCCGTCTCGCGCGCCGATTGGCGCACACCCACCGCCGTCCTCGTTTGCGGCGGCCTGATCCTGACGCTCGGCATGGGCATCCGCCACGGCTTCGGGCTGTTCCTGCAGCCGATGACGGGCGATTTGCATTGGAGTCGCGAAACGTTCGCCCTCGCGCTCGCGATACAGAACCTCGTCTGGGGCGTGACGCAACCGTTCGCCGGCATGCTCGCCGACAAGTACGGCTCGGGGCGCGTCGTGCTGGGTGGCGCGCTGCTCTATGTGCTCGGCCTCTTCATGATGGCGCATCCGGGCGCGCCGTGGCAGTTCGTGATGTCGGCCGGAATCCTGATCGGCGTCGGCCTTTCCGGCGTGACGTTCAGCGTGATCTCGGGCGTGCTGGGCCGCGCGTTTCCGCCGGAAAAGCGGAGCATGGCCCTCGGCATTTCGGCGGCCGCCGGGTCGTTCGGCCAGTTCGCGATGTTGCCATTGACGCAATGGCTGCTGTCGCATATCGGCTGGCAAAACGCGCTGATCGCGCTATCCGGCGTCGGATTACTGATGGCGCCGCTCGCGGCGGCGATGGTCGAGCGGCGCGAGCGCGCGATTCATACTTTCAAGCAGTCAGCCGGTGAGGCGATGACCGAAGCGCTCGGGCATCGCGGTTACCTGCTGTTGACGATCGGCTTTTTCGTATGCGGGTTTCAGGTCGTCTTCGTCGGCGGCCATCTGCCGGCGTACCTCGCCGACCACGGTTTCACACCCGGAGTCGCGGTCGCCGCGCTGGCGCTGATTGGCCTGTTCAACATCATCGGGACGTACACAACCGGACGGCTCGGCTCGCGCATGCCGAAGCGTTACATTCTGTCGTTCATCTACTTCGGACGCGCCGTCGTGATCGCGCTGTTCGTGTTCCTGCCGCTGTCGCTGTGGACCGTGTATGCGTTCGCGGTCGCGCTCGGTCTGTTGTGGCTGTCCACGATTCCACCCACGAACGGCATCGTCGCGCAGATATTCGGCGTGCGCTTTCTGGCCATGCTGTCCGGGTTCACGTTCTTCTCGCATCAAATCGGCAGCTTCCTGGGCGCGTGGCTGGGCGGCAAGCTCTACGACGTGACCGGCAGCTACGATATGGTCTGGTACTTGTCGATTGCGCTGGGTGTGCTCGCGGGCCTCATCAATCTCCCGATCGACGAGCGCGAGATCGAGCGGCACGTGGCCGCGCCTGCGTAGATCACCGGGCCGGCAGCGCATCCGCCGCGATCGTGTCGATCGCATCGGTGATGATCGTGTCGACGCCCCACGCCGCGAGTTCCTTGGCGCGCGCGGCATCATTGACCGTCCACGTCGCGACTCGCAGCCCCGCGCCGCGAATTTCACCGACGAGATCCTGCGTGAGCAGCGTGTACTTCGCGTCGAGTGCGATGCACCCGAGGCGCACGATGTCGCTGCGCCAATCGCCGGACATCTGTTCGATCAGCCACGCTCGGGGCAACTCGGGCGCCGCCTCCCGCGCGGCGTCGAGCGCTGCGTCCGAAAACGACGACAGCAGCGGGCGCACGTCAGCGCCGGCCCACAGCGTCTTGGCGTCGAGCGCGACGGCGGCGCCGGTCTCGCGCTCGCGACCCGGCGTCGGCTTGATCTCAATGTTGACAGCGAAGTCGTTGGCCCGCGCCCACCGCGCGACCGCCGCGAGCGTGGGCAAGGCCTCGCCGGCGAACGCGGGTGAATGCCAGCTCCCGGCGTCGAGTTGCGAGAGCTCGCGCCACGACAGCGCGTCTGCGCGGCCCACACCGTTGGTCGTCCGTTCGAGCGTCGCGTCGTGCAGCAGAAATGCGACGCCGTCGGCCGACAGTTTCACATCGAACTCGGCCATCCGGTACCCGCGCGCATGACCGAACCGGAACGCCGCCAGCGTGTTCTCGGGCGCGAGCTTGCCGGCGCCGCGATGCGCGGCGAGGCGCGGGTACGGCCAGGTGGGCAATCCGCACATCGCTGACTCTTTCAGTGAATCCGCGCGCCGGTTGCGGCGTCGAATAGAAATATGCGACCGGGATCGGCGATGACGGAAAACGTCGCGCCGATTTCGGGCTGCACGCCGTGCTGCAGACGAGCGACCACCGGATCGCTGCCCTGCCCGATATGCACGAGCGTGTCGGCGCCGAGCTGCTCGACCATTTCCACCGGACCGGAGACGAGCGGCGTCGATCCGTTGGACGGTTGCAGGTGCTCGGGACGTACGCCGACGGTGATCGCCCGGCCCGCCTCCATCCTGGCGCCCGAAGCGCGCACCGAGCCGCCGCGGTCGAGCGCGATCGAGCCGTCGCCGTTGGCCTTCCCCGCGATGAAATTCATCGCCGGGGAGCCGATGAAGCCCGCCACGAACATCGTCTGCGGATTCTCGTACACCTCCATCGGCGTGCCGATCTGCTCCGCGCGTCCGGCGTTCATCACGATCATCCGCTGCGCCAGCGTCATCGCCTCGACCTGATCGTGCGTCACGTAGAGGCTCGTCGTCGACAGGCGGCGATGCAATTTCTGGATCTCGAAGCGCATCTGCACCCGCAGCTTGGCGTCGAGGTTGGACAGCGGCTCGTCGAACAGGAACACCGCGGGCTCGCGTACGATCGCGCGGCCCATCGCAACACGCTGCCGCTGACCACCGGATAACTGTCGCGGCTTGCGTTCGAGCAGCGGTGCCAACTCGAGGATCTCCGCTGCGCGCTGCACGCGCCGGCCGATGTCGTCCTTGGCGAGGCCGCGGATCTTGAGACCGTACGCCATGTTGTCGAACACGCTCATGTGCGGATAGAGCGCATAGTTCTGGAACACCATCGCGATGTCGCGGTCCTTGGGCTCGAGCGCGTTGACGACGCGGTCGCCGATGACGATCTCGCCGCCGGTGATCGCTTCCAGTCCGGCGACCATCCGCAACAGCGTCGATTTGCCGCAGCCCGACGGGCCGACGATGACGATGAATTCGCCGTCGGCAACCTGCATGTCGATGCCGTGGATGACCTCGAGGCTGGCGTAGCTTTTGGTGACGTGGCGGAATTCGACTTTGGCCATGCTGTCATTTCTCCGTATCCACGAGACCCTTGACGAACCACCGCTGCATCAGCAGCACAACCAGCGCCGGCGGCAACATCGCAAGCATCGCGGTCGCCATCACCAGGTTCCATTCGGTTGCGGCGTCGCCACCGGAAATCATCCGCTTGATGCCGATGACCGTCGTGTACATCGACTCCTGCGTCGTGATCAGGAGCGGCCAAAGGTACTGGTTCCAGCCGTAGATGAACAGGATCACGAACAGCGCGGCGATGTTCGTGCGCGATAACGGCACGACGACGTCCTTGAAGAACCGCAGCGGACCGGCGCCGTCGATCCGCGCGGCCTCCGCGAGCTCGTCGGGAATCGTCAGGAAGAATTGGCGGAACAGGAACGTCGCAGTCGCGGAAGCGATGAGCGGTACGGTCAGGCCGCCGTACGTGTCGAGCATTCCCAGATCGGAAACGACCTTGTACGTCGGCAGGATTCGCACTTCGACCGGCAGCATCAGCGTGACGAAAATCATCCAGAAGAAGAACGTCCGCAGCGGAAACTTGAAATAGACGATCGCGAATGCCGACAGCAGCGAGATGGCGATCTTGCCGATCGCGATGACAAGCGCGGAGACGAGGCTGTTCACCATCATCCGGCCGACGCCCGCGGTCGATTCGCCGGAACCGCGCGCGAGGGCGGCCACGTAATTGTCGATCAAGTGCGGACCCGGCAGCAGCGACATCGGCGCCTGCAGCACTTCCTCCGCCGTGTGCGTCGATGCGATGAACGTGATGTAGACGGGCAGCGCAACGATCACCACGCCGAGGAGGAGTAGCGCGTGGGAGAAAAACGTCAGCAGCGGCCGGTTTTCGATCATCCCTTCGCGCTCTGCCGCCTTCCGGGTCCTCGGAACAAGATTCCTCCGCACCAGCAGGGGCAGGCGCGCCAGTGGCCCTCGACCGGTGGTCGGCGGGCTCATCAGTACTGCACCTTGCGCTCGACGTAGCGGAACTGGATCACGGTCAGCGTGATGACGATCGCCATCAGCACGACCGACTGCGCGGCCGAGCCCCCCAGGTCCAGTCCCTTGAAGCCGTCCTTGTACACCTTGTAGACCAGGATCTCGGTGGCCTGTCCCGGGCCGCCGCTCGTCGCCGCGTCGATGATGCCGAACGTGTCGAAAAACGCATAGACGATGTTGACGACGAGCAGGAAGAACGTCGTCGGCGAAAGCAGCGGGAAGATGATCGTGAAAAAACGCTTGACCGGTCCCGCGCCGTCGATGGCCGCGGCCTCGATCAGCGATTTCGGAATCGACTGCAGCCCGGCCAGGAAGAACAGAAAGTTGTAGCTGACCTGCTTCCACACCGCGGCGATGACCACCAGCAGCAGCGCCTGGTCGCCGTAGAGCAGGTAGTTCCAGTCGATGCCGGCGCGACGAAGCCAATACGCGGCGACACCCAGCGTAGGATTGAACAGGAACATCCACAACACGGCCGCGATCGCCGGGGC
>CATPAO010000318.1 GCA_955652025.1 Casimicrobiaceae bacterium | reverse complement strand
TCTTCCGCACGTCGATTCCCCCAAAAAAATTTGTTCTCGATATTTGTTCTCGATTTCGACGGTCTTATACGTGCGCCGCCGAATGCGCCCCAAAATCCTCCTCCTGACGACAGGCGCAATTTGTTGGGCGCTATCGTAGATCAGCGTGCGCCGCAAACGCAAGGCGAAACCGGACGCGCGCGATGACAACGTCATCGCGAGATCGCGGGTCAGACTTGCGAATCAATACGTTCGCATTTCCTTCGAACGAGAGATAGGAGATCGTGCGCGCGAACGCGGCGCGACCTGTCGTGCACGACCCTGAACCCAGACGCAACCGCGTCGTGGGATCAAACTTCGTCGATGCAAGCGCCAAGAAGTTTCGTGGCATTGCTGATCTGAATCCGGGACAAGCCAGCAAAACCCAGGATCAGACCCGGCGTCTCGGGAGCCACTTTGTAGAAATGGTGTATGGCGTGCAGACCCAAGCCGCGTTGCCGGCCCAATTCGATGAGCTTTGCAAGCCTCGCGTACGTGAAGCCGGGCAGCCATCCGGTCAAATGCATTCCGGCGCGCGAGTCGATCAGCCGAACGTGCTTGCCCGCATGATTCTGTATTCCCTCGATCAAGCAGTTGCGACGCCGGCGCAGCTCAGCCGTCCCGCGCCTCAAATGTCGTTCGAGCCGACCGCTCCTGATGAACTCGGCCATCGCCGTCTGCTCGATGGCCGGGCAGCCCAGATCGTCGAGCTTTTTGGCCGCGACCAAGTCGCCTACCAGAGCTTTGGGACAGACGACGTAGCCAAGTCGCAGCGAGGGGAACACGATCTTGGAAAAACTTCCGACGTAGATCACTCGATCCCGCACGTCCAGCGAGCGTAACGCGGGAATCGGTTTGGAGTCGAAACGGAACTCGCCGTCATAGTCGTCCTCAAGAATCCAGCAACGGCGCTCGCTTGCATAGGCGAGCAATTCCATGCGCCGCGGCAAGGACATCGTCGAGCCCGAGGGAAATTGATGTGACGGCGTTACATACACCAAACGGACGGCAGTCGTCGGCAATTCATTCGTGACCAATCCATCCCCGTCGGTCCTCACCGAGACGATGCGGCAGCCATGCGCGCGCAGCGTCTGAAAGGCGAGCTCGTAGCGTGGATCTTCGATGACCGCCCGATGACTCTCATCGAGAAGCACCCGCGCAACCAGCGACAACGCCTGCTGCGTGCCGCTGACAATCACGATGTCGTCAGGGTTCGCCAACACGCCTCGCCGGCGGGCAATGTGATCACAGATGGCCTGCCGAAGAACGGGCAGACCTTGCAGCGACGCATAGCGCAGCTCCGTATTCGACGCGGCCTTGCCGAGCTCGTTGCGCCAGGACGAAACGAGGGCGGGACTCAGCAACGGCTCACCGCAATGCAAGTCGTATCGCACAGGGGGTTGCATGCGCGCGAGCATCGTGGGCCCAAGCTTTCGAGTCCGGGCAGCGTAGCGCGACTGCGGCCTGACCGCGTTGCTCGCGCTCGGCGACGTCCGCGGCCCCATGTTGTGGGCAACGTAGGTGCCGGAACCGCCGCGCGCCATCGCGAGCTGCTCGGAGCAAAGGAGCTCGTACGCCGTCAGCACGGTGTTCCGTGACACATTGAGATCGTTCGCCAGATCGCGCGTCGCGGGCAACTTGCCCCCGCCGCGAAGATGACCGCCGAGAATGCCGCGCTTCAGCGCGCGGGTGAGCTGCTCGTACAGGGCGCCCTTGCCATCGAGCTCCAAATGCATGAACTCCTCCAAGGATCACGCTACCGACGATTCCCCCCGCCAATGTCGTCTTGCGAAAGTGGTACCACGTAGATGTGAAAAAGCGGCACTTGATGATACCAGTTGGCTTACCGTAATGTGCGAACGAACGGGTTCAACGTATGCGTGCGGGGGGCTACGCAGTGTACGGTTGCAGGACGAAAGGTTGAGGCAAGGCAAGCCGACATGCGAACACTCGACGAGTACGCGGGTCACGAATTGCTGCAGGTCAAAGACATCCGTTTCCCCGGGCAGGAAGGCGGAAGTCTTCCTGCGGCGCCGATCCAACGCATCGCCGTCAAGTCCGTCAACCGGATCATGATCGTCCGGGTCGCCGACATTGTGCGTCTCGAAGCCGACGACAACTATGTGCGCTTGTGGGCGGATCGGCCCTACCTGCACAAGGAGACGCTGACGGGATTGATCGCGCGTCTCGATCCGCTTCGGTTTCTGCGGATCCATCGCTCGCACGGCGTGAATGTGGGCGCGGTGCGCGAGTTCCATCCGCTGACGCATGGAGAATACGCGGTCATACTCAACGATGGCACGGAACTGACTTCAGGGCGGAGCTACCGGCCAGCGATTCAGGCAATGTTCGGGCTTGCCTGAAAAGGAAGGGACGAGCGCAGGGCCGAAGCCGTCAACGAGATGAGCGCCGCCGGGCCAAGGCGCGGGTGCTCCCCCTTCGGGGGCAGCGCAGCGGCGAGAGCCGCAAGCCTGGGGGTCCCCGCGTGTGGCTCGCGCGGCTTCTGAGCGAGCGCCGAACAATCAAGGACTTCCAGACATGCGGGCCCTTTTCGTTGCGGCCATTGCTATGCTTTCGCTAAGGACCGCGGGCTCCGCCACTGCCGGATCTGTTCGTTGGGGGTGCCGTCGGCACCCTATCGCGAGGGTCTGCCCGCTGCGGAACTTCCTGTTTAGAACGCGCGACCGAATAGAGAAGCTTACGAGGGAAGTTGCCGATGACCACGGATGCCGCCGAACGCGTGCGCGCGACGGCCGATACGATCTACCGCGCCGAATCGCGCCGCGTCTTCGCCACGCTGGTCCGTCTGCTCGGCGACTTCGATCTTGCCGAGGAGGCGCTGCACGATGCCTTCCGCGCGGCGCTCGAGCAATGGCCACGCGATGGCGTGCCGGCGAACCCGCGCGCCTGGCTCGTTTCGGCCGGCCGCTTCAAGGCGATCGACGGCATACGCCGGCACGCGCGGTTCGCCTCGATGGAGGATGTGGCCGAGCAAGTTGAAGCCGTCGCCGACGACGCGCCGCCGCCATGGGACAAGGAGGACATCGAGGACGACCGGCTGCGGCTCGTCTTTACCTGCTGCCACCCCGCCTTGGCGCCGGACGCGCAGGTGGCCCTCACGCTGCGCGAGGTCTGCGGGCTCACGACCGAGGAGATCGCCCAGGCGTTCCTGAGTCCCGCGCCGACACTCGCGCAGCGCATCGTGCGGGCCAAGGCAAAGATCCGCGACGCCGGGATCCCGTACCAGGTGCCGGCACCCGACGAGTTGCCCGAGAGGTTGGACAGCGTGCTGCGCGTGGTCTACCTGGTGTTCAACGAGGGCTACTCGGCGTCGTCCGGCCCGTCGCTGACGCGGCTCGATCTGTCCGGCGAGGCGATACGTCTCGGACGGCTGCTGATCGAATTGCTGCCGGAGCCCGAGGCGATCGGATTGCTGGCGCTGATGCTGCTGCAGGAATCGCGGCGCGTGGCGCGCGCTTCGCCGACGGGTGAGCTGATCCTGTTGAACGACCAGGACCGCTCGCTCTGGAACCGGGATCAGGTCACGGAGGGGTCGGCGCTGGTGGAACGGGCGCTCGCGTCGCGGCGATTCGGTCCCTACACGATTCAGGCGGCGATCGCGGGGATACACGCCAACGCGGACGAGGCCGATGCGACCGATTGGGACGAGATCGTCGGGCTCTACGACGTCCTGCTGCGCATCGATCCATCGCCGGTCGTCGAGTTGAACCGCGCTGTGGCGGTCGCGATGCGCGACGGATCCGCGGCCGGCCTCGCGCTCATCGAAGCCATCCTCGCGCGCGGCGATCTGCGTGATTATCACCTCGCGCATGCGGCACGCGCCGACCTGTGCCGGCGACTGGGCAGGACCACGCAGGCGCGCACTTCCTACCAACGCGCGGTCGCGCTCGTCAGGCAGGAACCGGAGCGTCGGTTTCTCGAACGGCGACTGGCTGAGCTGCCCGATTGAAAAACCAGACTCGAGGAGAGCGCGATGAAATTCCTGTGCCTGATCTGTGCCGAGAAGCAAATGGAGCACATTCCGGCGGCCGATGCGGCAAGGCACTACGAGGAGTACGCCGAGTTCACGCGAGCGATCAGGAAAAGCGGCCATTTCATCGGCGTGAATCGGCTGCTGCCGCCCGATACCGCGACCACGGTCCGCGTGCGCAATGGCAACGTATCCACCACCGATGGACCCTACGTGGAAACCAAGGAGCAGCTCGGCGGCTATTACGTCATCGAAGCCGAGAATCGGGACGAAGCGATTCAGGTCGCCTCGAGGATTCCCGGGGCCTCGAGAGGCTGCGTCGAGGTGCGGCCGATCGCCGAGGACGTGCAAACACTCCGTGCGCTTGGCCTGGTCGCGCCGAGCACTCCGCACTAACTCAGACCTACCCGCAGCGTTCACGGACTGTGTCGACGCAGTCGTGGCCCCATGCTTGTCGATTTCGAGCGGACCCGTTCGACTAGGTAGTGAAAGGCCGACCAATTTCGTGGTTGTCCTAAGGCAAGCGGGAGCCGCAAATGCAGATGATCGTGAGCGTTTTGGAGTTGTTGCGTCGATTTGGGCAGAGGTTCGGCCCCTATCTCTTGCTGGAGCTCGTGCTGCCCGGAGGAACCCTGTTCGCGTTGCTGCTTTTCCTGTATCAGCGCAGGAAAATCAATATTCTCGATCCCGATGTCGAATTCGGGTCCCGCCAATCGACCATGGGGTGAAGGGACGCAAGATGAAACCCGACATCGACGCGAAAAACGGATCGCCACCGGCACGGTCCTGGGCCTACACGCCCGACGGGCGGGCAGGCGCCGGCCGTGTCGGATCGGCAGCCTCGGCACGCGCTGCGTGGGAGAAACGATCCACGTCAAAAACGCGACGTCATGCTGGAATACGTGTCACACATCGGTACGACGCGCCGTCGGCGCGCGTATTCGGCGCCTGGCTCGATCCCGGGGTCGCGCGCCGATGGTTGTTCGCGACGGCATCGCGTCCGATGGCACATGTCGAGATCGATGCGCGTGTCGGGGGTGCGTTCTGCTTCGTGGATCGGCGAGACGACGCAACCGCCAGGTACACCGGCGAATACGTCGAGATCGTCCCGCACCACCGTCTGGTCTTCAAGCTTTGCCTGGAGAATCGACCACACGTCGTCACCCGCGTGACAGTCGAAATAGCTCCGCTGAAGACGGGGTGCGAGTTGACATTGACCCACGAAAACGTGCCATTGGACCATGCGGAGCCCATCGAGGGGCGCTGGACCGGCATCCTCTATGGGCTCGGCGTGACGCTCGATTCGGCAACCCCGGAAATCCCCACGATCAGGAGTGAGCCATGAAATACCTGTGCCTGGTTTACCTCGATGAGAAGAAGCTGGACCTCGTTCCCGACCGCGAGTGCAAGGCCTCCCAACGTCATGATGTTCAGCGTTTGCCCGAGCGCGCTCAGCGTGATGATCGAGCAGAGAATCGACAGCGG
>CATPAO010000317.1 GCA_955652025.1 Casimicrobiaceae bacterium | reverse complement strand
TTTGACCGACACGATGGTGTTCTGTGGATCGGCCGCCTGGTCCGTCATCGCCGAGTAACCGACATCGACGTGGTCCTCGCCGTAGCGGACGATCGACGGCACCAGCGGACGCCCCTCGTCGTCGGGCAGCACGACCGCGAGCCCGTTGCGCACGGTGGCGACGAGCGAGTTGGTCGTGCCGAGATCGATGCCGATCGCGCGCTTGTGCGCATGCCGCGTCGGCGATTGGTCGGGCTCGGAGATTTGAAACAGCGCCATCAGTCGTCCAGTGCGCCCTGCAGCGCGCCGAGGTCGTCGATGAGCTTCGCCAGGAACTTGAGCTCGCGAACGCCTGTGCGCGCGGCGGCGTAGGCTCGCTCGGCGTCGAGCGTCCGCGCGAGCTCGGCTTCGAGATCGGCGGCCTCTGTGCGCACGTCGGCAATGACGGCCGCAAGCGCGCGCGAATCCTTGTCCGCCACCGCTTCCGCCGCCGCCTCCCGCCGTTCGAGCTGCCGCTCCAGGAACGGCAGGGGCAGTTGCGTATCGGTTTCGGCGAGGGCGTCGATGCCGTGCAATTGCAGCAGGTAGCGTGCGCGCTCGACCGGATCCTTCAGCGCGCGATACGCCTCATTGACGCGCGCCGACGACTGCAGCGCGACCCGCTTTTCCTGATCGCTCCCCGCGGCGAAACGATCGGGATGCACTTCGGTCTGCAACTCGCGGTAGGCGCGCTCGAGCGCCGCCGGGTCGAACCGGAAGTGCGCCGGCAACCCGAACAGCTCGAAGTAGTTGCGGGAGAAGTCGATCATCGGCCTGATTGGACCATCGCGTCGCGGTTGTGCGCCCCACCAGAAAAAAGGGCGGCCGCGCCGCCCGCTTTGCGAATTGCCCTCACCGCCGTCAAACGTTGAACGACTCGCCGCAGCCGCAGGCGTCCTTGACGTTCGGATTGTTGAATTTCAGCCCCTCGTTCAGGCCTTCCCTCGTGAAGTCGAGCTCGGTGCCGGCGAGGTACGGCAGGCTCTTGGGATCGACGACGACCTTGACGCCATGGCTTTCGAACAGCAGGTCCTCGGACCGGACTTCGTCGGCGTACTCGAGCTTGTACGCAAGCCCCGAGCAGCCGGACGTGCGAACGCCCAGCCGCAATCCCACGCCCTTGCCGCGCTTGGCGAGGTTCGCCGCGACATGCTTCGCGGCGCTTTTTGTTAACGTAATGCCTTCCATCGTCAGTCCGCAGCGACCTTGACCGGCTCGGGTGCGCGCGCGGATACGGTAGCGGGGCCGTGCTTCGCCTTGTAGTCGGCGACCGCCGCCTTGATCGCATCCTCGGCGAGGATCGAACAGTGAATCTTCACCGGCGGCAACGCCAACTCTTCGGCGATTTGCGTATTCCTGATCGACGCCGCCTCGTCGAGCGATTTGCCCTTCACCCATTCGGTGACGAGCGACGACGACGCGATCGCCGAGCCGCAGCCGTAGGTCTTGAACTTGGCGTCCTCGATGATGCCGTCCTTGCCGACGCGGATCTGCAACTTCATCACGTCGCCGCAGGCCGGCGCGCCAACCATCCCCGTGCCGACGCCTTCGTCGTCCTTCTTGAACGACCCGACGTTGCGCGGATTTTCGTAGTGGTCAATAACCTTGTCGCTATATGCCATGATGACCTCTTCAGCGTTACCTTCTACAAAAATTAGTGGGCGGCCCACTGTATCGACTCCAAGTCGACTCCGTCTTTGAACATCTCCCACAACGGCGACAACTCGCGCAGCTTCGCGATCTTGCGTTTCACGAGATCGATCGTATAGTCGATTTCCTCTTCGGTCGTGAACCTTCCGGCGGTGAATCGAATCGAGCTGTGGGCGAGCTCGTCGCTTCGCCCCAGCGCCCGCAGCACGTACGACGGCTCGAGCGACGCCGACGTGCACGCCGAACCCGACGACACGGCGACATCCTTGATCGCCATGATCAGACTTTCGCCCTCGACGTAATTGAAGCTGATGTTAAGGTTGTGCGGGATCCGGCGTTCGATGTCGCCGTTGATATAGACCTCTTCGATTTCCGCAAGTCCCTTCAAGAGCTTGTCGCGCAGCATTCGGATGCGCTCGTTCTCGGTCGCCATCTCGAGCTTGGCGAGCCGGAATGCCTCGCCCATGCCGACGATCTGGTGCGTCGGCAGCGTGCCGGAGCGCATACCGCGCTCGTGTCCGCCGCCGTGCATCTGCGCCTCGATCCGGACCCGGGGCTTGCGCCGCACGAACAGCGCGCCCACACCCTTCGGGCCGTACGTCTTGTGCGCGGAGAACGACATCAAATCGACCTTCAGCGCCCGCAAGTCGACCGGGACTTTGCCCGTCGCCTGCGCGGAGTCGACATGGAAGATGATCCCACGCGCGCGGCATATTTCGCCGATGGCCGCGATGTCCTGAATCACGCCGATCTCGTTGTTGACGAACATCACCGAGACCACGCTCGTGTCCGGTCGCAATGCCGCCTTGAATGCCTCGAGGTCGAGCATTCCGTCCGGCCCGACGTCGAGATACGTGACCTCGAACCCTTCGCGCTCCAGCTCGCGCATCGTGTCCAACGTGGCCTTGTGCTCGGTCCGCACGGTGACGAGGTGCTTGCCCTTGTCGCGATAGAAATGCGCGGCGCCCTTGAGCGCGAGATTGATCGCTTCGGTCGCGCCGGACGTCCAGACGAGTTCCTTCGGATCGCAGTTGACGAGCGCCGCGACGTGCGCGCGCGCTTCCTCGACCGCGGCTTCGGTCGTCCAGCCGAACGAATGCGACCGCGACGCCGGATTGCCGAAGTGCTCGGTCAGGTACGGAATCATCTTTTGCGCGACGCGCGGATCGACGGGCGTCGTCGCCGAGTAATCGAGGTAGATCGGATGCTTCATGGAATGAGCTTCGCTATTGGGCAGGGTCTATACGATCTCGGCGGGCGCGGGACGGCGCGGCGTCTGGAACGGCGGCCGGTGGTCCTGCAGCACGGCGACGTCGCCGGTCTTGGGCTGTTGCTGGCGGACCAATTCCGCCAGCGAGACCGAGCGCAGGAACGAGAAGATGTGGGCGTTCAAGCCGGCCCAAAGCTCGTGCGTCATACATCGACGGTCGTCGAGGCAGTTTTCGCGGCCACCGCATTGCGTCGCGTCGATCGGCTCGTCGACGGCCAGGATCACGTCGGCGACCGACACGGCGTCGGACGATCGCGCCAGGTTGTAGCCGCCCCCCGGACCGCGGACGCTTTCCACGAGGCCGTGCCGGCGGAGCTTGCCGAACAATTGCTCCAGGTAGGACAGCGAGATCTTTTGCCGCTCCGACACCGCGGCAAGCGTCACGGGTCCCGCCGTACCGTGCATCGCCACGTCGATCATCGCCGTGACGGCAAATCGTCCCTTCGTGGTCAGGCGCATATCGCTATCCGTCGTGTGGCCGACGTCGAGCGTTTGCGTGCGGCAAGCCTCGGCGGCGGTTGGTTTGTATAGGACAACACATTATACCAATACCCGAACGTTTTAGTCAACTAAATACCCCTCGAGTTCACTCAAGCATCTTGTTGATTTGACCCGGGTCGAAGGCGTCGGCGACCGCCTTGGCGTCGCCGCAATCCAGACCGTCACGCTGGAGCTGCGCCACCAGCTTGTTGAAGCGGTCTTCCGTCACCGCCGCATGATCGAGCAGCTTGTGAATGGCCTGGACAACCGGATCGTTCATATCGGCGGAGATGGCGTAGGCGTTGAAGCCGATGTGGATGGCCGTCTCCTCGCGGCGCGCCTGGTCCTCGGGCGTCGTGAGTCGGGCCGGGATCCCGACGGCGGTCGCGCCCGCCGGCACATCGCGGACCACGACCGCATTCGAGCCGACCTTGGCGCCGTCGCCGACCAGCACCGGTCCCAAGATTTTGGCCCCGGCGCCGACGACCACATTGCGCCCGAGGGTCGGATGCCGCTTGCCTTTGTTCCACGACGTTCCGCCCAGCGTCACGCCGTGGTACAGCGTGGTGTCGTCGCCAATCTCGGCCGTCTCGCCGACGACGATGCCCATTCCGTGATCGATGAAAACGCGCCGGCCGATCGTCGCGCCGGGATGAATCTCGATGCCGGTCAGCCAGCGCCCCCAGTGCGCGAGCCAGCGCGCAAGCCACCGCAGGTTGCTGCGCCAAAGCCGGCTGACCACGGCACGATGCCAGACCAGTGCATGCAGTCCGGGATAGCAAGTCAACACTTCGAACCGGCTCCTCGCCGCGGGATCGCGGTCGAATACGACGGCGATGTCTTCACGAATTCGATTGAACATCTCGTTATTTTCTCATTTCCGATTAAATCACTCAAGTATTGACCGGGCCGTCGTCCGGCAGTCCATTGGTCCGAACCGGGAGGCCTATCGCAGGCGTGATAGCCTCCGCTGCACGTCGGCCGCTGCCGGCGTTGCGTCCCCGTCAAAGGGCCGACCAAGGAGGTCTCGATGATCAAAATGCCCCTGCTGTCGTTTCTGGTTATCGTCTTCCTCGCGTTGCCGAACTCGGCGCACGCGCAAGACAGTTCGGCGACGGCGACATTGTCCAAACCTGCCGCGAACAAGAAATGCGACTCCTGGCAGAGGCGCGTGGCCGCGGAACAGAAGTCGTTGGTCGACGCAAGCGATTCCATCGCGAAGGACAAGCGCGCGCGCGAAAGTTGCGCCACCAAGGGCGCGTGCGCGCGTTACGATCAGGCGATCAAGTCGATGGAAGCGCGCCGATCGCGGCACGAGACGCGTCTCGGCAAATTCAAAATCGACGCCGAGAAGGCCTGCAAAGTCTGACCATCCCGAATCCGTCCGCGCGTCGATCAGCGAATTAACACGGCCGCGAAGACGAGGCCGAGGATCGCGAACGCAACGAAGATCAGGTAGGACACGCCGACCAACAGCGAGCGCAGCAGCCGACCGTACCAGCGTCCGCCGTACACGACTTTTTTCGCGCGGGCGACATAGTAAATCGCCCACAGCGCCAACACCCACCGCACGGCCGGAATCGGTACCGCAAGCGCGACGGCGGTCACCAGAAACCAATAGGTGTGTAGATGCGCCGCGTAGACGAGATGTTCGGCATACAGGCGCGGCCGGCCGGCGTAGCGGCGGCTGCGCCCGACGTACGACACCATCTGCAACCACGCGAATGCCGGCAACAATGCAAACATCGCGTACGAGCCGTACCGCAGCAAGCCGGTCACAATCTGCTCGGCCTTATCGCGTTGCGATAACCGATTGAAGTGATCGATGCGCTTGCGCAGCTCGGTCGCCGACGGCGAGTCCGGCACGCCGCGGACGATGAAGTTCGCGTCGTTGTCGAAGCCGATCGAAAGGCCGGGCGTCAATTGGATCACGTCGTCGGCCTCCAGACCGTCGGCATCTGTTTTTTGCTTGTCTTTCGCGGATTCCGCGTCCACTTTAGCGACGGCACTGGATTTTTCTGCCGTGGTCGATTTACCGGAATTCTTGTCCGAGCGCGTGTCGGAGTCGTCGAAGATGACCACGTCGGACAGATTCGCCGGCCCCACTTCGAATCGGATGACCGCGAACAGCAGGAGCGACGTCACGAGCAACAGGCGCGCGGGCCGGATGTAATGACGGCGCTTGCCCGCGAGATACGCCCGGGTGAGAAATCCGGGACGCACCACCAGCGCATACAGTGTTCGCCACAACCGCCCGTCGAACGCGACCAGACGCCCCATCGCCTCGCGCATAAACTCGCGCAGCGTCGGCAGCGCGGCACGCGTCTCCTGGCCGCACTCGGGACAATAATGGCGATTCGCGACCGCGCCGCAATTGCGGCAAAGATGCTCGGAAGGCAACGCCGTCGCCGCCGAATCCGGAGCGAGTTTCTGCACGTCGAGCATCGTCATTGGCGGCGAGAGCGACGACGCTCGTCCAGTAGATCATCGACCCGCGCCAGGATTCCGCGCAGGATGTTGACTTCCTCGCGCTCCAATCCCGCGCGCCCGAACAGTCGCCGCAGACGCGGGATCAATCGTTTCGGCATGGCCGGATTCAGGAACGCCATCGCCGTCAGCGTGGCGCGTGCATGTTGATGCAGCCCTTCGATTTCGTCGTGTGTCGCAAGTTGGAAGCGCGGCGGCGACCAGACCGATTCGCCACGCGCCGCGATCCCGATTTCGTACGCGACGATCTGCACGGCCGCGGCGAGATTGAGTGACGCGTAGTCCGGATTGGCGGGAATCGCGGCCACCAGCGCACAGCGCGCAAGCTCGTCATTGGTGAGCCCCGACATTTCGGTGCCGAATACCAACGCCACTTCGCCGTTCGCCGTTTGCGCGACGGCTTCCTGCGCCGCAGCGCGCGCGGCGAGAACGCGGCCCGCGAACTCGCGCGGACGCGCCGACCAGCCGATGGCCAGCGCGGCGCCTGCAAGCGCGTCATCCAGGGTTGCGACGCATTGCGCCGACGCCAAAATCCGCGTCGCGCCGGCCGCCCTTGCGGTCGCATCCTCATGCGGAAACATTTTTGGCGCGACGAGAGTGAGTCGCGAAAGTCCCATCGTCCACATCGCGCGCGCGGCCGCGCCGATGTTCCCGGGATGGCTGGTGCGCACCAGCACGACGCGAACGTGCCGCAGCGCGTCCTCGTTGCGCGAGGCAGGTACGCGATGGGACGACGGCAAGTGTTCGGACATCATGGGCGAAAAGCGCCTGCCGTTACGACGGGGCGATGGCGCGGAGCGGGTAGAATACCGGCCGATCGCTCTTTTAACACGCCCCCGCAACGGGCGCGCCTGACGCCATGCATCCGATGCTCACGACGGCCGTGAAAGCGGCCCGCCGCGCCGGCAACATCATCAATCGCGGCGCGCGCGATCTCGACCTCCTCACGGTCACCGCGAAGGGTCCCAAGGACTTCGTGAGCGAAGTCGACCGCGAGGCCGAGCGGGCGATCGTCGACACGCTGCACGCGACGTATCCGGATCACGCGATCCTCGCCGAGGAGGGCACGAGCCGCGACAAGAACCTCGAAGCCGAGCACGTCTGGATCATCGACCCGCTCGACGGCACGACGAATTTCCTGCACGGATTTCCGCAATACTGCGTGTCGATCGCGCTGTCGCACAAGGGCCTGATCACCCAGGGCGTGATCTACGACCCGGTGCGCAACGACTTGTTCACAGCGACGCGCGGCCGCGGCGCATTCCTGAACGATCGCCGGATGCGCGTATCGCGCCGTCAACACTTGCGCGATTGCCTGATCGGGACCGGCTTTCCGTTTCGCGACGGCAGCTTTCTCGATACGTACCTGCAGATGATGCGGACGATGATCACGCACACGGCGGGACTGCGGCGGCCCGGCGCGGCGGCGCTCGACCTCGCGTACGTAGCCGCCGGGTTCTATGACGGATTTTTCGAAGTCGGGTTGAATCCGTGGGACGTCGCCGCGGGCAGCTTGCTGGTGCTCGAGGCGGGCGGACTGATCGGCGACCTGCAGGGCGAAGGCGACTATCTCCATGGCGGGCAGGTCATCGCCGCCAATCCCAAAATCTTTTCGCAAATGGTGCAGACGCTGTCGCCGTATCGATCCGCGCTCGCCCGCGACAAGGCAAGAGTCACCGCGTCGTGAGTTGATCGTTATAGGTACTTAGGCTTGCGGCGACATCGCATCGTCCCGTGGGGGCGATGCGCCCACTGCTGCAACAACGCGTAGCCGTGATCGCCGCCCATACGGCCGCGGTCAGAAACGGCTGCAAGACGAGAAAGCAGCCGACCAGGACGAGCGCCAGCACGGCAAGCGTCAGGGCCTGGTCGATTCGCGTTGGCAGCTTTTTTGCATATTCTTGTGGGCGAGCAGAAACGCTCGCATCGGCGCGAACGCGCGCATAGTAGCGTGAATGGGCCGCGCCGTTGTGCCCCGTTTCGAGCCTCGGCGCGCCTGAACGCTGGGCTATAATATTTAGTTCCGGAGAGATGGCCGAGTGGTCGAAGGCGCCTGACTCGAAATCAGGTGTACGGCAACGTACCGTGGGTTAGAATCCCACTCTATCCGCCAGTCACGTAACGTAATATATTGTTTTATATAGACGTTGCTTTAAGACAGACGGTCATACCCACAATCAGACCCACGTAGCGCATCTGCCTCGCGCTGCGCACGCGCGATCGAACAGGCCGGCGGTATCGGTCAAGGGCGCAGCGTCCGCGTCTACAGCTAGGATGCCGGGGCGGCCGCGAATTTTCTTCCTTCTGATGCACACGCAGGGCGCGGTCGCCGAGCTGATGGCCGAGTGTCCGCGGTGCGGTGCGATCTGGACCCAGGTCCTCGAGAGAGTGAAACGGATCCCGCAAGTCAATCACCCCTGCCGTGGCCTCCTCGAAAGCTGCTTTCGAAAACGTACGAACGGCACGTCGATAAGCTGGGCGTCGGTCTCCAGGAACAGTCCTGTTGAAACGGAGATTTTGCCCGCGTGCGCCGGATACTCGCGTCCTCGGTGATGCGGTAACCGCGTCGGCGCATGGACTCCAGGCCCGCGGCTTGTGCGTGCTTCAAGCCCAATACCCGCGGCTTAGTCACCTCGCCGCCGATTCCGGTCTCGGGCGGATCATCCAATCGGAGTATCTCCGCCGCCTCGCGCTCTAACGTGTCGGCGTGGTCGCGTTCGACTGCGCTATTGGCTAGGCATAAGCCGCGGATTTCCATGGCCGTGCGCTCTTTGCAGATCGCCAGCTCGGTCAGGCTTTTGGATTCGGTAAGCATTAGGCTCATTTGGCTAAAGGGCACTCGCGCGGAAAGGGAGAGCGTCGGCGCCTATTACAGATGCCGTGACTATGGCAACGCGGGTTATTTGCAAGGCTTTGAAACTGTGTCGGTTCGGAATCATGGCCTAGCCCTTGCTACGGTAGAACCTTGGGAATGTGCGATTCGCACGCATCAATAGGAACACCACGAGTTGAAATGAACAAACCGCTTCCGCCCCCGCGCCACCTTGCGCATCTGTCCGAACGAACGCGGCGGCATTTCGAGAGCGTTGCGATCATCAACGAGCTCGAGAACGCTGAACGGCACGCGACGCTCGAACAATTCACGGTGGCGGCTCGAGTAGCCGCGCGGGCGATCTGCAACGCGAGACACAGGTATCACCGAAGTTAGCGCAGCGTATCCGGCAATTTGCGCGTGCAAGGTCGCCTTCCCAAGCCGCCGCTACTTGCTAAGCATTTCCGCGACAGTATGTGCTTAGCGAAAGGCGCCCAAATCGAAAAAGTAGTGGGCCGCGATTATTGCCGCGACGATAAGCAGCGCGGCGAGAACGCCCACTCTGAAGATTTGCAACGTCGGATTGGCTTTTGGCGCGCGACCGTGTTGATGCTCGTCCATTGACTCCCCCCGGGGGTCCATCCGAATCAGCCGAAACAGGCCTGGCACGTTTTCCTGCGAATCAACGCGGCGTCAGATCCTCGGCGCGCCGTCCACGTTTTTCGCGCCGATCTTGGCCGGCGTGCCTGCCGAACATGCCCCGGTCCGCAGCGCGACGTAGGCGTGCTCGCCGGTCTGAGAAATGACGGTAGACGCACTTGCAGCGATGCGGGGCCGTACATTTCAGCAGCGGGATTCCGGGAGCTTCGGCGGCGAAAAAGCGCTTGCCCAGAATGGCTGCAACCGCGGCGCATGCGCCGGCGCCGCCGACAATGCTGACGGCGTGCCACGGCTCGCGCGAAGTAGTCTGCGCCATCGTAGGCGAATCGGATTACACCTTTGCATAGGTTACGCCAGGTGACTGTCTTCGGTCCATCCGCAGACTCCACGCCCGCCACCCGCTCGAACCCCGTGAGCGTGACGACAGGCGAGCGGTGCGGACGTAGCGGTGCTAATTTTTTCCAGTTATGTTGGACAGCGCACAGACTGTATTCGGCTGCGATGGTCCCATCCACGAACCCGCGCTCCCCGACGCGGATTACTGGACACCACCATGAACACCCTGTCCAACGTCGATCTCGGCAGCCCCCCGCAACGTAGCGTCACCCAGGTAATAATCGGATGCGTCGTCCTTGCCATTCTCATATCTGGCGGCGCTTCGATCATCGCAAACTACGCGCTGAACTTGATCGGCCCGCGCTAGAGCACCTGAATCGCGGCGACGAACTCTGGCGTCGGTTTGATCTGCCGGCCGCAATGCGGGCATTTCGCGCTCCCTTGCTGAAGCTGAGCGATGGACGCGTGGATCGTGCGCTGGCACACGATGCAAAAGATCGGGAGCGTACGTAGCTTCTTCACGCCGACGCCCTCGCCGTCGCGGTCACTTCCGCAAATAGCCGCGCCGCCCCATTCATCGCAGCGAACCGCCGCCGCCTCGCACAGTACGTGACGTAGCGCCGAAGGAACACGCGCAAGAGAAACGCCTCAAGCGCGTCGATCGCCGGTGGCTTCGCCAAATGCGGGTTGATCTGCAGCGGTTGCTCTTCCAACTGCATCAGCTCCGCATGGGTGACCATCCGATACGGGTTGAATGATCCGCCACCACCGCGCGTTCTGACCTCGGGGGGTCCAGTGACCTCCCATTCGACGTACCGCTCCGCGATCACGTGCCGCTCGGCCACGTATCGCGCGCGGATCCATCTGCCGGTGCGCGGGTCGCGATGGCGGAATGGGTAGAGCAAGCGCGGGGGCTTGCCGAGCGCGAAGAGCATCGGCGTGATTATCTGCTGAACGCACCAGCGCCGGTGGACCGGATTCTTGCGGTCCTACGCTTTCGGCGTGCGCTCTCGGGTGAACCAATGGTCGCGCAGCCTTAGCAGTTCGCGCTGGACCCCGGGCGGAAATCCTTGCCGCGCGCCGCGACGGTCGACGAGGAACTCGTTGAAGTATGCGGGGCACGCTTCGGACTCATCCCAATGCAACGCAATGAGATTGACGATGCGGGGATAGTGCGTCGCAAGGGCGCCCGGGTACGTATCGCGAGGCAGTCGTTCAAGCCATCGGTCACTGATAGGCAGCAAACGATCTATCGGCTTCGCTTTGCGATACCGCAACCAAGCCCACGACCCGGCGGACGAATGAGACGACGGTAAAGGCACCGGTGTGTTGCTGGCGACGGGGACCTCGTGCACGTCCTCGTAGCCCATCAGACCCGAGCGGCCCTCGTAAATCGACATTGCGATCCACCCCTACACCGATTATGAGGTTCGCGGTCCTTGGATCAACGGCCGCAGATCAGTCGGGGCACACCGCGTATCTGTCGAGCGCAACATTCGCCCGGTCAATAGCAGACGAACGGCCCGAGTCGCGAAACCCGAGCCGTCCGAGTGCTGCGTTGCACCTCATGCCACGCCTTGCCTCGCCCCACCTTGCCGGAGGGCATACGGTGGGGCGCGGTTTGTCGCCGGTTCCGGCGTTCACCGCAGCGGCACCATCGTGGCGAATTGATCATACTCCGCGTGAGCGGAAAACGAGTAAGAGCGTCCGGGACGAACCGCGGCCGCTACTTCGACTTCGGTTTCGGCCCTCGTTTTAGGGACTCCCACTTGAATGATTCGGGCACGAGCCAATCGCGGGCGGTGTGTATCGCTCCTCTGATAGCCCCTCGGCGCAAAGCTGTTGAACGAGTCTACGAGAGACGCCATTGCGCTCGGCGACCTCAGTTGTCGATATGTATTTGCTGGTAATGGCAGTCGCCACGTGACGTTTGGGCCTACCGACATTGGGCGCCAGGCCCATTACCGGTAAGTTTCGCCGCGACCGGGTCGTATTACGGTTGTTATGGACGCCACGGCTCCTGACCGGGTCGACGCACGCGCCTGCTTCGCGCGTTGGCCCCAGTTTCAAACGACGACCTCGAGCTGATCGCGGAAGCGCTCAATCGCGCACTCTGGTGGCGCCCACACAGAGGGTTTTCGTTGAATTGGCCGTGCCTTGGACTTAGCGCAGAATGGGTGCGGCGCCGCTCGGGCGGTGTCGTGACGGCCGCGCCGGGGCGCCTTCTGATCAAGGGGCCGCCATGTATATCCAAAACCTAGCGATTACGCTGATTTCACTCATCGCCCTGCCCGCGTTGAGTGCGCCAGACACCAACGCCATTCCGACCACCGTTCGCGCTGGCGCCAGTGCCCTGCTGGCGATCGACCAGAACCGGACCACAGTGGTCGATCGGATCATGCGCGAGAGGGGCGCGGTTCTCGCGAGATCAGGAGCCGGAATCAGCGCGGAGCAGTTGCGTGAACTGCTTACGGGTCTGCGTTCGGATCATCTGCTTGCCGCGAGTCTTTCGGGCACCGTCGATGGACTGCGCGACGTGATCGCCAACGCTCTCGTAGCCACCGTAGACGTCAAGCCAAGCCTGCTGCAAACCAAGGCGCTGGGCGACGCGAGTGATGATCTCGTGTACACGCCGGTAGTACCGTGCCGGATTGTGGACACCCGCAGCGCAGGCGGACAGATTGGGGCGAACTCCTCCCGCGACTTCAAGGTGTGGGTGAGTTCGGGCGGCTTCACTGGGCAAGGGGGCGACGCGGGCAACTGCAACGTGCCCGCCAATCCTCCGGCGGTGGTACTCAACTTCGCCGTGGTTAGTCCCGGGGGACTCGGCAATCTGATTGCGTTTCCGACGGGAGGCGCACTGCCCAACACCAGCGTGCTCAATTACCAGAGTGGAATCTTTGCCCTCTCCAACGGGGCCATCATTCCGGCCTGTACCCCGAACTGCGCGAACCAGGTGAGCGTAAAGACCAATGGGGCGGCCGCCGACGTGGTGATCGACGTGGTGGGCTACTTTGCGCGCCCCAAGAACTACGGTGGCACGCACGTCATCACCGGGTTGGATGCGACCGACAGCGGCGGGTTCAACAACACCGCCAGCGGTGACTACAGCACCGTCGCGGGCGGACAAGGCAACACCGCCAGCGGCCTCGACGCGACGGTGGCCGGGGGCGGCAACAACGCCGCGAGCGGCTCTGGCGCGACGGTGGGCGGGGGTTACAACAACACCGCGAGCAACTTTGCCGCGACGGTGGCCGGGGGTTACTTCAACACCGCGAGCGGCGGGTATAGCACCGTCGCCGGGGGCCAAGGCAGCACGGCCAGCGGCGGGTATAGCACCGTCGCCGGGGGCCAAAGCAGCACGGCCAGCGGCAATAATAGCTTCGCTGCGGGATATCACGCTAATGCGAACGCGAACGGTTGCGTCGTTTTCTCCGACTCTTCATCGACCAACCCGACAAGCTGCTTCACACCCAACACATTTGTCGTGCGCGCACTCAGTGGCTTCTTCTTCCTCAC
>CATPAO010000316.1 GCA_955652025.1 Casimicrobiaceae bacterium | reverse complement strand
GCGCGTCGACGGCGAACTCCGGCGTGCCGGCAAAGCCGACGCGCATGAAGGGAGACGTGTACGTCAGCCCGCCAGCTTCTGCTTCTTGCGGAGCTTCGTGGCGAGGCGGGCGCGCTTGAGCGGCGACAGGTATTCGACGAAGACTTTGCCCACCAGATGATCCATTTCGTGCTGGATGCAATCGGCGAGCAGCCCCTCGGCCACGAGCTCGAAATGCTCGCCCCGTTCGTTTTGCGCGCGCACGCTCACTCGGGCCGCCCGGCTCACTTTGTCGTAATAGCCCGGGACCGACAGGCATCCCTCCTCGAACTCAGCCTCGCCTTCCGCACTGACGATTTCCGGGTTGATGAACACCTTCAGATCGTCGCGGGCTTCGGAGATGTCGATGATAATGAGGCGCTTGTGGACGTCGACCTGCGTGGCCGCCAACCCGACGCCGGGCGCGGCGTACATCGTCTCCGCCATGTCGCGAACGAGTCGCTGGATCTCCGGAGTCACCGCGGCAACCGGCGTGGCCACCCGCTTAAGGCGCGGGTCGGGGTATTCGAGTATGTTGAGCAGCGCCATGGAACAGGTCTAGCTTGCCAAATGCATGTGTCGGATGCAGAATCCTCTTTAAGTCCTTATTTTGCGGCGGTTTAGGACGTTAGCAAGTCCCGCCCCACCCGGGAGAGGCGTTATGGTTCAACACTTTACCACAGGCGCTCGCCTGCTCGCGGCAGCCGCCCTCGGCGTGCTGTTGTCGCAATCGGCGGTCGCCGCGCAGCCTTTGCAGGTCGCGCAGAACGCGCCGTCGAGCTACACCGTGCAAAAAGGAGACACTCTTTGGGGTATCTCCGGCCGGTTCCTGAAGGACCCCTGGCGCTGGCCGGAGGTCTGGCGGATGAACCGTGAGCAGATCAAGAATCCGCACTGGATCTATCCGGGCGACGTCATCGTGCTCGACTTCGTCGGCGGCCAGCCCCGGCTGTCGATCGCCGCGCGCGACACCGTCCGCCTATCGCCGACGATTCGCGTGCGCCCGCTCGAAGCGCAGGCGATCCCCGCTATCCCCCCGGGTGACATCGAGCCGTACCTGACCCGCCCGCTGATCACCGGCCCCGACGGCCTCGCCAGCGCCGCGGAAATCATCGCCGGTCGCGACGACCGCGTGGTGCGCGGCAACAACGACCACGTCTACGCCATCGGAATGGATCCCAAGGACGGCGATTTCTGGTTCATCTACCGACCGGGTGAAAAGCTCGTCAACGACAGCGGCGACGTCTTGGGCTACGAACAACGCTTCCTCGGCACCGCCCGGGTCGAGCGTTTCGCCAACGTGTCGACGGTGCGGATCGAAACCGCGAAGGAAGAGATCATCGTCGGCGACCGCATGGTGCCGGCACCGCGCGAGACAATACAAAATTATGTCCCCCACGCGCCCGACAAGGATGTCGCGGGTCGCATCCTCAAGCTCGCGTACGAAGGCGCGGAAACCGGGCGCGACTACGTCGTCACGCTCGACAAGGGCAGCTCGTCGGGCCTCGAAGCGGGCAACGTGCTCGCCATCTATCGCGTCGTCACGCCGATTCGCGACCGCCGTCCGAACATTGGCGCCGCCGTGCTTTTGCCGAGTTTCGACCAGACGACGTTCTACACACCGCCCATGTACCTGCAGGTTCCCGACGAGCGCACGGGCCTTTTGCTCGTGTTCCGCGTGTTCGACAACGTCGCTTACGGCCTCGTCGTCAATTCGTCAGATGCGATCCGCGTCGGCGATTACTGGCGCACGCCCTAGCTTCCTCCCCACCTTCGGCCGGACCGCAGCGCGCGGTCCGGCTTTTTTCATCCGGTTGCCGGCATGACACTGGACGCTCGCGTCGACGCCTGGGCGACCCTGGCGCAAAAAGGTTTGCCGCAACGCGCGCTGGTCGTGCTGCTCCGCGCACTGGGTGAGCCCTCTGCTGTGCTGCACGCCTCGCGGAAGGAGCTGGGCGCCCTGGTTCCCGCGGCAGCCGTCCTGCGACTGCTGGCGCCGATCGACGCGCGCCGACACGACGCGACGCGCGCATGGCTCGACGTGCCCGGCAACGAGCTGATCGCGTGGGACGACCCCGATTATCCGCGCGCGCTCTTCGATGTCGCCGACACGCCGCCGATCCTCTTTCATGTCGGTCGCCGCGATCTCTTGAACCGGCCGTCGCTCGCGATTGTCGGCAGCCGCAATGCCACGCCGCAGGGCATCGAGAATGCGCGCGCGTTTGCTGCGGCACTTTCCGCCGCCGGCGTCACGATCGTTTCCGGTCTTGCATTGGGTATCGACGCGGCCGCCCACAGGGGCGGTCTCGACGGCGAAGGCAGCACGCTCGCCGTCGTCGGCACCGGCCTCGACCGCGTCTATCCCGCGCGGCACCGCGAGCTCGCGCACGCGATCGCCACGCACGGAGCGCTCGTCTCCGAATATCCACCGGGAACACCGCCGCTCAAAGAGAATTTTCCGCGCCGCAACCGGTTGCTGTCCGGACTCGCGCGGGGTGTGCTGGTCGTCGAAGCAACGCTTTCGTCGGGCTCGCTCATCACCGCGCGGCTCGCGGGCGAGCAGGGGCGCGACGTGTTCGCGATCCCCGGCTCGATCCATTCGCCGTTTTCGAAGGGCCCGCACAAGCTGATCCGCGAAGGCGCCAAGCTGGTCGAGACCGCGCAGGATGTGCTGGAGGAGTTGAATATCGGCGGCGGCCGCGTTGCGGTCTCTGCCGCTACGGCGGCCGATGACGCTCCTTTGCCGACGGCGCACGCGGCGTTGCTGGCGGCGATCGCGCACGATCCGGCGGATCTCGATACGCTGATCGCGCGCACGCAAATGTCGGCCGATGCGATCGCCGCCGCATTGACGACGCTCGAGCTCGACGGTCGAGTCGCGGCGCTGCCGGGCGGGCGCTGGCGGCGCGCGGCCTCGCGCACGCGCGCGTAACGCGCGCGCGTTGGCCACCGCCGCTTCAACGATTGCTTGCCCCGAGTTGCCGTCCTTCGGTAGTATTCGCTCCCTTTTTCACGGAATCGCTAAGTCCCGTGTCGAAAAGCCTGATCATTGCCGAGAAGCCCTCTGTCGCCGCCGATATCGCGCGCGCGTTGGGCGGTTTTGCGCGTCATGACGATTTCTTCGAAAGCGAGAAGTTCGTGCTTTCGTCGGCCGTCGGCCACCTGCTCGAGCTCGGCATGCCCGAGGAGGAGGAGGTCAAGCGGGGCAAATGGACGTTCGCGCATCTGCCGGCGATTCCGTCGAAGTTCGAGCTCCGCCCGATCGAGAAGAACGAGAACCGTCTCAAGGTGTTGCTGCGCTTGATGAAACGCAAGGATGTCGGCGCGTTGATCAACGCCTGCGACGCCGGCCGCGAGGGCGAGCTCATCTTCCGCAACGTCGTCCAGTACGGCAATGCGGCGAAACCGATACGCCGGCTGTGGCTTCAGTCGATGACGCCGGCAGCCATTCGCGACGCGTTCGGCGCGTTGCGTAGCAACGACGCGATGCTCCCGCTCGCCGATGCCGCCGTGTGCCGCGCCGAATCCGACTGGCTGGTCGGCATCAACGGCACGCGGGCGATGACGGCGTTCAACTCCAAGGCCGGCGGCTTCCAACTGACGACCGTCGGGCGGGTCCAGACGCCGACGCTCGCGATCATGGTCGAGCGCGAAGAGAAGATCCGCGGCTTCGTCCCGCGCGATTACTGGGAGGTCATCGGCACATTCCGCGCCGCCGGCGGCGAGTACACCGGCCGCTGGTTCGACGAGAAATTCAAGAAACAGGACGACGATCCCGACCTCCGCGCCGAGCGGATCTGGGCCGAGACGGCGGCGCGCGCGCTCGCCGCCAAGTGCGCCGACAGGCCCGGCATCGTCAGCGAGGAGTCCAAGCCGACGACGTCGATCGCGCCGTTGCTCTACGACCTCACCAGCTTGCAGCGCGAGGCGAACGGGCGCTTCGGCTTTTCCGCGCGCACGACGCTGTCGCTCGCGCAGGCGCTCTACGAAAAGCACAAAGCGCTCACCTATCCGCGCACCGATTCACGCGCGCTGCCGGAGGACTATTTGCCGACGGTCCGTGCGACGCTCGACGAGCTCGCTGGGACCAATGTCTACGGCGGCTTTGCGCGCGAGATCATCAAGCAGAAGTGGGTGAAGCCCAATCGGCGGATCTTCGACAACAGCAAGATCTCCGACCATTTCGCGATCATTCCGACGCTCGTCCGGCCGAAACACCTGTCCGAAATCGAAGCGAAGCTCTACGACCTCGTCGTCAAGCGCTTTCTCGCGGTGTTCTATCCGGTCGCCGAATACCTGGTCACCACGCGAATTACGCGCGTCGAAGGGGAACCGTTCAAATCCGAAGGCAAGGTGCTCGTCAACCCGGGCTGGCTCGCGGTCTACGGCAAGGAAGCGCAGGGCGACGAGCCGACGCTCGCGCCGGTCAAGCCGAGCGAGAAGGTCGCGACCGAGAAAGTCGACGTCGTCGCGCTCTCCACGCGGCCGCCGCCGCGATTTACCGAGGCGACGTTGCTTTCGGCGATGGAGGGCGCAGGCAAGTCGATCGAGGACGACGAGCTCCGCGAAGCGATGCGCGAAAAAGGCCTCGGCACGCCCGCGACGCGTGCGCAGATCATTGAAGGACTGATCACCGAGCGCTACATCCATCGCGAGGGCAAGGAGCTCATTCCGACGGCCAAGGCGTCTTCGCTGATGACACTCCTGCACGGATTGGGCGTCCCCGAGCTGTTCTCGCCCGAGCTCACCGCCGAGTGGGAATTCAAGCTCGCGCAAATGGAGCACGGCAAGTTGCCGCGGCGGGACTTCATGCGCGAAATCGTCAAGATGACGCGGCACATCGTTGCGCAGGCGAAGAATTACGAAAGCGACACGATTCCCGGCGATTTCGCGACGCTGTCGACGCCGTGTCCCAAGTGCGGCGGCGAGGTGCACGAGAAGTATCGCAAGTTCCAATGCGTCAATTGCGATTTCGGTTTCTGGAAAATCATGGGCGGACGCCAGCTCGAGCCGGCGGAAGCAGAAACGCTGCTGCGCGAGCGCGAAGTCGGACCGCTCGACGGATTCCGAAG
>CATPAO010000315.1 GCA_955652025.1 Casimicrobiaceae bacterium | reverse complement strand
CGGGATGAACTCGGCGTCGCCGGGAACGCTGCCGAACGCCTGAGCGCGCCATTTCGCTTTCGCGGCTTCGATCCGCTCGCGCGAGCTCGCCACGAAGTTCCACCAGATCAGGCGCTCGCCGTCGAGCTTTTCCCCGCCGACCAGCATGATCGTTGCCGCGGCTTGCGCCGTCACGCGCGACGGGCTGCCGGCCGCCACGATCGCCATGTTCGCTTCGGGGAGCAGCGTGCCGTCGACCTCGACGCTTCCACGCACCGCGTAGACGGCGCGTTCCGCATGCTCGGCCGGCACGACGAGCGTCGCGCCGGCGGGAATCTCCGCCGCCGCGTACAGCGTGTCGGACAACGTCGGCGTGGGCGCGCGCGCACCGAACGCATGGCCGGCGACGACGACGATGCGCGCACCGTCGACATCGAAGCGCGGCAACTGGGCACTGGGGACGTGAACGAACGAGGGCGCCGCATCCTCGTGCGCGAGCGGCAGGGCGACCCACGTCTGCAGGCCGTGTATCGGCATGCCCGCCGCGCGATCCTCGGGCGCGCTTCGCTCCGAGTGCACGATGCCGCGCCCGGCGATCATCCAGTTGACGTCGCCCGGTGCAATCCGCTGAACGCTGCCCAGGCTGTCGCGGTGGACGATCGCGCCATCGAACAGATACGTCACGGTCGCGAGGCCGACGTGCGGATGCGGGCGCACGTCCATGCCGACGCCCGGCTCGAGCCGGACCGGGCCGAAGTGATCGAAGAAAATGAACGGTCCGACCGTCTGATGACCGAACGCGGGCAGCACGCGGCGGACGGTGAATCCGCCGAGATCGCGCAGATGGGGCCGCAGCAGCGTGGGGGAATCGGGCATGATTGACCTCTAATGTACCGCATGCGCCGTCGGCACTCCGCGCTGCTGGCCGGTCGGAAGCCGCCGAGCGATAATCGTGACCACGACGCTGCCCTCCCCCCAATTCGCTTCGCGGAGATTCCCATGACAACTCTTTACGATTTCACGGTCGACGACATCAAGGGCAACGCGGTCGATCTCGGCCGCTACAAGGGCAAAGTGCTGCTCGTCGTCAATACCGCCAGCCAGTGCGGGTTCACGCCGCAGTACAAGGGTCTCGAAGCGCTCTATGAAAAGTACCAGGGCAACGGGCTCGAGGTGCTGGGCTTTCCGTGCAACCAGTTCGGCGCGCAGGAGCCGGGCACTGCGGACGAGATCGCGGCGTTTTGCGAGCTCAACTACGGCGTCACGTTTCCGCTGTTCGCCAAAGTGGACGTCAATGGCGACAACACGGCGCCGGTCTACCAATACCTCAAGTCGGCGAAGCCGGGGCTCCTCGGCAGCGAGGCGATCAAATGGAACTTCACCAAGTTTCTCGTCGATCGCGGCGGCAAGGTGATTGCGCGCTTCGCGCCCAACGATACGCCGGAATCGATCGCAGGCGACATCGAGAAGGCACTGTGATCCACCGCTTTGGCCTCGCGCTGCTCACCCTCGCCGCGATGGCGCTGGCGGCTGGCGTCGATGCGCAGCCCGATCCGAACAAGATCCTGCGCGTCTCGTTTCCGATCGCCGAGACCGGTTTCGATCCGCAGTCGGGCGGCGACGCGTATTCGAATTACGTCAATCGCGCGATCTACGATCCGCTCTACAAGTACGAATACCTGATGCGGCCGTACAGGCTCGTCCCGAACACCGCCGCCGCGTTGCCGGAAATTTCGGCCGACGGCAAGACATGGACGATCCGCCTCCGTCCCGGCATCTATTTCGCCGACGATCCCGCGTTCAAGGGCAAGCGGCGCGAGCTGACGGCGCAGGACTACGTCTTCAGCCTGAAGCGCCTGCTCGACCCGCGCATGCGCTCCAATTTCCTGCAGATCGTCGATGGCCGTTTTGTCGGCGCCGACGCGGTCGTGGCGAGGGAGAAGGCGACCGGCAAGTTCGATTACGACGCGCCGATCGAAGGCCTGCAGGCGCTCGATCGCTACACGTTGCGCTTCAAGCTCAACTTCCCCGACTACGAGCTGCTCGCGAATCTGACGACCACGCCCACCGCCGCGGTCGCACGCGAAGTGGTCGCCGCCTACGGCGATCCGAGCGGATGGGTGATGGCCAATCCGGTCGGCACGGGTCCGTACAAGCTCAAGGACTGGCGCCGCGGGCAGCGGATCATCTTGGCGCCCAATCCCGGATTCCGCGACGAGCGCTATCCGGAGGCCGCCGATCCCACCGACCGCGCGTTCGCGCAAAAGCTCGCCGGCCGCAAGCTGCCGCTGATCGGTCAGATCGAGATTTCGATCATCGAGGAAGCGAACCCGCGGCTCCTCGCCTTTTCGCAAAAGCAGCTCGATTTCCTCGCCGTGCCGAACGAGATTGTGGCGAATGTCGTGACGCCCGACGGCAGGCTCAAGCCGGAATTCGTGCAGCAGGGGGTCACGCTGTCGCGCGACGTGCAGCCGGCGATCAACTACACGTATTTCAACATGGAGGATCCGGTGGTCGGCGGCTACACGCCGGACAAGATCGCGCTTCGCCGCGCGATCGCGATGGCCTACAACATCGACGAGGAAATCCGCGTGATTCGGCAAGGCCAGGGAATGCCGGCGACGCAAGTCATTCCGCCCGGCATGTCCGGTCACGATCCTTCGCTCAACGCGCGCGCGCCGTTCAACGTCGCCGCCGCCAAAGCGCTACTTGACAATTTCGGCTACAAGGATCGCGACGGCGACGGTTACCGCGAGCTGCCCGACGGCCGCCCGCTGACAATCAAGATGGCGTCCACGCCGGCGGTCATCGACCGGCAGACCGACGAGTTGTGGCAACGAAGCATGAACGCGATCGGGATCAAGCTCGAGTTCATCAAGCAGAAATGGCCCGATTTGCTCAAGATGGCACGGCTCGGGCAACTGCAGATGTGGCGGCTCGGCAACATCAACACGACGCCCGAGGGATTTGGCTTCTATGGG